>NZ_JBEYUS010000008.1:0-146524 GCF_040643635.1 Saccharopolyspora sp. NPDC047091 | reverse complement strand
TCCGGATAGATGTCGATCTTCTTGGTCGTTGATCCATCTACCGGAGACCTCACTGCGTTCCACCAGCGGGCCCCAGGTTCCTAAACAGCTCCTAGTCGCGGCGGGCGGGCCGCTCCACCGCGGGCGGCCCGCTCCCGGCTGAGCGAAGGTGCCACGTTCGGCGGTACAGCGGCCGCCGAGCGGAACTAGAGTCGGACGATGCCGCGGAGCGCGGACCCCGGGACGGCTCCCGGATTCGCGCGCGGCGCTTCAGCCCGGACGAACTCCGGGCGGTTTTTCCGCGGTGCGGAAAAGATCGGCTCGTCGCCGAACGGTCATTCGCGCTCGGTGAGCTGCTGCACGCCGGACGACGAGAGCGACTCCAACCGGCCCAGCGCGCCCCGGCCGCGGCGCTCCAGCTCACGCCTGCTGATCCAGCCGTAGGAGTAGTGCCGGTAGGCCTGGCTCAGCTGCACGAGCTCGGCGAGGTGGTCCACGGCGCGCTGCCGGGCTTCCCCGCTGAGCCCCGGCACCAGCCGGACCTCGCTGTTCACCACGTCGTCGAGCACCCGCGCCGAGTCCAGCGCCTTGCGCCCGCGCGAAGTGAGCTTGCGCCGCATCCGCGCGACGTTCCTGGTCATCACGTCCATCCGGGCCCCCCGTGCCGCAGACACTCACACATACGTATTACTTCAGACCTCGCTCGTCACCAAGAATCACCGACGTGGCCCCCACGCGTCGATGAACTTCGCCCGATCGTACGCATCAATCGCTACCTGTAGGGCTCCCACTGAGCCGCTGCGTCACCCTCCCGCATCGAGCGCAACCTGCTCCGCAGCTGGTCGCGCACTCCGGGATTGCTGCGCAGGATCGGCAGCACGCTCACCGTGATCTTGAGCTCGCGCAGGTCGCGCAGCACCGGGAACCCGGACCACGCCGTCACGTCGAAGCCGTAGACCTCGGACAACCGGTGGTACCGCTCGGCGGGCGCGCCCAGCCGGAGCATGCCCACCGCCATCGGCGTCAGGTCCCACTCCGGCTGCCCGATGCACAGCGAATCCAGGTCGCACAGCAGCGGTCCCGCCGGGCCGGCGATCAGGTTGCCCAGGTGGGCGTCGCCGTGCACCACCGACGGCGGCAGCGGGAAGTCCAGCTCCGCCAGCCGCGCCTCCACGTCGTCGCAGCGCTGCTCCAGGAACGCCCGGTCCGCCGCGTCCAGCTCCTCGGCGTCCGCCAGCCGCCTGCGCACGTCCGGCATCGGCTGCCAGCTCGGCAAGGTCGACGGCAGCGGCATGTCGTGCACCTGCCGCAGCAGCCTGCCCAGGTCGGCACCGTCCGGGGCGGGCCCCACCTCCGGGACCGCCTGCCACAACGTCGCCAGGTGCCCGCCGGTGCGCACCGGCTGCGGCACGCCCGGCAGCAACCGCACCGCGGGGACCTCGTGCTCGGCGAGCAACCGGCCCGCCTCCACCACGTTCACCGCGCGGTAGGCGAAGGACGGCGCGAGCACGATCCGGACGATCACCGGGTGCTCGCGCAGCAGGAAGACGCCGTTGTTGACGAACCGCACCAGCCGAGCGCCCCGCGGGTCGAGACCCGCGGCCGCGCACACCTCCGCCAGCGCCAAAGCCAGTTTCGGCCGCGTGTAGCGGCCCTCCGCCGAGCGGGTCCCCGACGTCATCGGGGTCCTGCCCGGTCGTGCCGTTGCACCGCGCCGGGGAAACCGGCACGGGCCGGACCTCGCGAGAACCGCGCACCGAACCGCCTGCCGCGCACCGGTCTCACGCCTCGCGGAAGCGGCGGATCTCTTCGGACAGGTCTCGGGCGTCGGAGTTCATCCGGTGCCGCCCGGCTTCCAGCTCCAGCGGCTTGAGCCGGTCGGCGACGCGGGCCGACTTGACCTTCTCGCCGATCTGCAGCGCCGAACGCCCGACCTTGATGCCCTCTTGCAGGTCGCCGGCCCGGATGTGGTTGGTCGCCTGGAGGCTCAGCCCGAACACGTGGGTGCGCTGCATGTCGGCGCCGTACGCCTCGTTGCACTTGATCGTCTCGGCGACGGCGAGCGGCGCGTAGCGGTCCGGGTCGAACACGGCCAGCGCGTCGTGCGCCGAGCCGATCATCCCGTGCAGGTCGTTCTCGTTGAAGAACCGCACCCAGTCCGGGGCCTCGGCCACGTTCGCCCTCGCGAACTCGTCCTTGGTCCGGCCGACCATCTTCTGCACCTGCTCGGGCTTGTTGAGCATCCCGTAGGCCCAGGCCTCGTTCGCGCACAGCACCGCGACCGTCAGCGAGGAACCGGATTCCTGCGCGGCGATCTGGCCGAGCTGGAACAGCTTCAGCGCCTCGTTCGGCTCCTGGTAGTGCAGGTAGACGCGGCCCATCCGGTACAGCACGCTCGCCACGAGGCTGTCGTCCTCGGCCTGCTTGGCGAACTCCAGCGCCTTCCCGAAGTGGCCGCGCGCCGGGTCCAGCAGACCCGTGTCGAAGGAGGTCCAGCCCGCCAAGCTGTGCATGTCCGCCAGCGACACGTAGAGCTTGCGCTTGACCTGGTCGGACGCGTTGGCGTCGAGTAACTGCTGAGCCCAGGACAACTGGGCGACCACGGCGTCGCGGCAGGTGCCGCCGCCGTAGCGGTAGTCCAGGTCGCGCAGCGCCTTGGTGGCCGCCTGGATCTGCTGCACGTCGGTCATGCCGATGCGCATCGGAGCAGGCGTCTGCACATTGCTCGGCACCCAGGTGCTCTCCTCCGCCCCGAAGACCGCGGCACCCATGGTCACCGCGGCCGCGTGGGACAGGAACTTCCGACGCTTCACCGACTCGTCCTCCTCAGCCTGGGGGCCGCTGTTCGACTTCGCGACCCTCATTGCCGTCGCCCCGTCGTAGGCGAGGCCCATGTACCCCCTCGGTATCCCGAGGCCGTCGGCGATTCGGGCCAGCACGTCATAAGCCATGACCTGGCGGCCCTTCAGGATCTCCGAGACCTCGGACTGCGACTGGCCCGTCGATGCCGCGATCTGGCGCTGCGAAACCCCGATCCGGCGCAGTTGCCGGTAGATCTCGCTGACGTTCCGCGCCGCCAACGCGTCCCGCATCTCACGGCCGTCCCAGACGTCTCGTGTAACGGGCGAGCCGTTCGAACCGATGGTGTTCATTTAGACCCCCTCACACTCTGCACGGGCGTCGGTCGCAGAGTAAGGGCACTTCGACGAGCCGGTGAAGTGCGTATCGGCAGAGGTGATCGGTGGGGGTGAAGTCCACCGACCGTTCGTCGTCGCCGTTGAGCCGGTCATCGCCTACCGGCTACCGCCCGCGTTCGACGCATTCCAATCTAGTCATCGGTAGCAACCGAGCACGGAGAGGAACCCGAACGGCAGTGGACGGGATGACGGAGTCCGACCCCCGGGGCGGCGTGGAGGTCACCGCGAACGCGGCGGTGCCCGAACAGGCCGGATCCGCGGCGGAACCCGCCGGCCGCCGCCGTTGGTGGCGGGTGCTGTGTCGCGACGTGGGGCACATCCGCCGCTACCTCACCGTGCTGGTCAACCGGGACAGGGTGGTTCTCGTCGGACCGCCCGGCCGCACCGTGGTGCTGTCGACCGATGGAGTCGGCGAGTTGAGCGAAGCACTGCGGCGGGCCGCTGAGCAGGCGAGAAAGTGACGGTGAGGTTGCGGTGGACGAGATCTTGGGTCAGGTGCTGCGCAACGCGGTGTGGGAGCGGCTCGACGTGTTGAGCGAGCTGGCGAACCGCGCGGACGCCCCGTCCCTGCTGTCCGTGGCGCGTTCCGAACTCCCCCGGCTCACCGAGGGATGGCGGACGCTGCTGGCCGCGCACGACACCGACGACAAGGGCAACTGCATCGAGTGCTCTTCCCGATGGCGACCCCGCAGCGCACCGTGCTCGGTGTGGCGCTCGGCCTACGAGCACTTGGTCGCGGGAGCCCTGGCACCCCGTCCCGCACGGCACCAGCGACCGGCGCACGAGCTGCGCCCGGCGGCGCCGGTGCCGTAGACCGGCGATCGCCCGGTCCCCCGGTCAGCACCACTCCCTCCCCGAACCGGACGGATCGAGCCATCGCCCCGGTGGCCGGCGCACCAACGCCGTGCACCCCCGACCACGGCAGTGGTCGCCGGCCACCACACAACTTCCAATTCCACAGTGGACGTGCAGGCGGCGCCCCGAAGATCTCCTGATCCCCGAAGGCGCCCGAGCTCCCCCGAGAGCCCGGAGCTACCCCGAAGAGCTCCGTTCCCCGCCAGGTTCGGGAGTCCCCCCGAAGGACTCCCGAACCGCAGGAGATCGCCGCCGCACGAGTCTTCCGCGGGCCGGTGCTGCAGCACTCCCCTCCCCCGACCGGTACCGGTCCGCGGATTCCAACGACTCCGGTTCCCCTTTCCCCGAAGGGGCGCCGGGGTGGACGAGGGGTCCCGGTGCTCGTTTCCCCGGACGAGCGCCGGGACCTTTCTTGTCTTCAGCCGCTCTCGCCGTCAGCCGCAGCCCGTCATTTGCGGCGCAGTCGGGCGGTGGCCGCGAACTCGGGGTCGAGCCGCATCCCGCCGTCGGGGCCGGGCCGGGTGTGCTCCGCGGGCACCGCGAACCACGGCTGCCGCGGCCCGAGCAGCGGCGTGTACACCGGCACGAATCCCCTGTCCTGCAACGAGACCGCGAAGTCGGCGCCGAGCCGCCCGCGGCCGTCCAGCGCACCGGTGCCCTGCCACGGCAGCAGCCCGGACCCGCCGAGGTAGGTGAACCCGCAGCGCCCGGGGCGCGCGGCGCTGACGGTGAGCCGCACCCGGTTCGGGAACAACCGCTCCTCGTAGCCGAGCTCCTCGTCCACCCGCATCGTCGCCAGGTACCGCACCACGGTGTGCCAGGCGCGGCGCAGCACCTCCACCCGCGACTGCCGCAGCAGCGGCGGCACCGCGTTCCCGTCCAGGTCGTAGACGTCCGCGTAGACCGCCCGCGCCCAGTTCGCCCGGTCGACGCCCTCCGGCACCGACAGCGGGACCGAGAACACCACCGACATCAGCATGTCGCGGAACATCCGGACCGAGGCGGCGACCTCCTCCGCGACGCCGTCCGCGCGCCGGTCCACCTGGTCGAGGGTGCGCAGCGGGTTGTCGGAGATGTCCAGCCCCCGCAACGCCTCCGCGAGCAGCCGCCGGTGCCGCGCGGTGCGCTCGGCTCGTTCGGCGGGCAGGTCCACGTCGAGCCGCCGGGCGGCGACCGCGTCCACCTCTTCGATGGTGGCGGCCGACCCCAGCCCGGCCAGGTCGGCGTACTCGCGCAGGATCGAGCTGTAGGTGCCGGTGATCGACAGCGGCCGCGGTCGGAAGTGCCTGCCGTCGGTGAGGATGCGGAACCGCAGCCCCGGCGGGTGCACCGCGCTCGCCGCGCGCTGCATCTCGCGCAAGCGCGCCAGCCCGCCGAACTCGGCGAGGTCCGGCAGCGGACCGCTGGCCTTCAGCCCGTTCAGGCACTGCTTGATGGGGAAGCCCAGCAGCACCACGTCGATCGGCTCGCCCGACCGCAAGAACGGTTCGACGTCCTGGCGCAGGTGCTCCACCTGGTAGTGGGACCGCGCCCCCTTGAGGAACTGCTTGCGGCCCAGCACGTGGTGCAGCGCGTGCACCACCCGTTCCCGGTGGTCGGACTCCGTCGCGGGTTCGTCGAGCCGGAACCGGTCGCGGGCGGCGCGGGCCACCCGGTCGGCGGCCCGGTCGGCGTCGGCGAGCACGTTGCCGGCGAGCTCCAGCGCGGCGTCCCGGTCCAGGTGCACGGCCCAGCGCTGCGCGGAGCGGTTCGCCCGCAGCGCGCCGATCTGCAGCTCCTCCAGCGAGTGGGTGTGCGAGAGCAGCCCGGGTCCGGATCCGCCCGCGCGCGGCCGGGGTTCCACCTCGAAGGTGGCGATCGCGGGGGCGCCGTCCGGCACCGGCCCACCCGGGACGCGTTCGTGCACGAGTCCCGGCACCTCCACCGCGACGGTGAGCGCGCCCGGGAACTCCTTGCCCAGCGCGGTGCGGTTGTCCTGCATGTCGTCGAAGACGGCGACCACGTCGAGCTCGCCGAACTCCCGCAGCCGCGCCACCTTCAGCTCCGGGATGGGCCGGGTGCGGTCGTCGGGCATGCACAGCAGCGGCGCGTCCGGCACGCCCGCCGCTCGCAGCACGGCCGCGGTGTGCTCGCGGACGCGTTCGCGGCGGCCGGTGCAGAACACGACCTGCCCGCCCGCGTCCCGCACGTCCCAGGTGAAACGGGCCAGCCCGGCGTTGACCTCGTCGGTGCGCAACCGCTGCCAGGGCCGGGCGAAGGCGCGGAAGAACTCGGCGTGCACCGCGCGCCAGTCCACCGCCGGGTACTTCTCGGCCAGGCCGGTGAGCTCCAGGAAGACGTCCCAGGTCGATTCGGCGTAGGTCGGCAGCACCGGCAGCGCGTCGGGATCGGCGAGTTCGGGGATGCCGTGCGGCGCGCCGGGCCGGGGACCGGACACGGCGCGGGTGGCTTCGACGGTGCGCCGCAGCGGGACGATGCCGCACAGGTCGAGGTCGATGACCACGGTGGGGCGCGGCCGCTCGGGTTCCCAGCGGCGGTGCCGGGTCCGCTCCTGCACGGTGTCGAGCACCTGGCGCAGCACCGCGTGCTGCTCGGGGTCCACCGAGTGCGCGTGGGCGCGCAGGTCGGTGCGGGCGAGCAGCCGCGCGGTGGGGCGGTCCAGGTGCCGCAGCTCTTGGTCGAGCACCCGGTCGATGCCGGTGCGCACGGATTCGCCGCGCGGCAGCGGGTAGCCGATGCGGCGGAAGCCGTCGGCGAGCTCGGCGATCACGGCGAGCAGCTCCCGCGCGGCGGAGCGCACCGCCTGCTCGTCGGGTTCCGCGACGGCGGCGGAGGCGATGACCCGCCCGGTGGCCTCCAGCTCGGTGGAGAGCTCGAAGGCGATCGGGTCGGTGCCCGCGGCGTCGACCGCGAACAGCGCGGTGCCCCGGTGTTCGAGCGCGTGCCGGAAGGCGCGCAGCGGTGGGCGCACGAAGTGCTCCAGGAAGAACCAGAGCTCGTGCTCCCGGTGGCCGAAGCGGTTGTCGATGACCAGTCGCAGCAGCCCGGGCGCCCCGTCGGGTCCCGGCGCCAGCAGCGCGGCCGGCCGGACCGCGATGGTGCCGCCGGGGTGCTGCGGGTGCGGCGGGGTGGGCAGCGCACCGCCGTGCGGGTCGGGGTCCGCGCCGCGGCGCGCGGCGTCGGGAACGAGGGTCGCGCAGTGCATGCGCAGCACCGGGTCGTCGCGGACCGCGCTCGGCAGCGGGTCGGCGGCGAGGTCGGCCCGCGGCGGGAGCACCGCGCCGAGGGTTCCGGTGAGCGCGCGCAGCCAGCCGGGGTCGTGGTCGCGCCGCCTGCGCCGCAACCGGACCAGCAGCCGGTACAGCTCGGCCCAGGTCGGTTCGGCCCCGAGCGGCAGGCCGTCGCCCGCTCCGTCGCCGACGAGCCGGAGCTCGCCGCCGTGCCTGCGCAGGCGCAGTGCGTATCCGCCGTCGTGCAGCATCCGGTCGGCTTCCGGTACCGGCAGCGGGGACCACAGGTCCTGGGCGGGCCGGTCCGTCCACATCGGGACCAGGGCGGCCGGGAGCGCCGCGGAACTCGGCCGGGAGACCGGCGTGTGCGCGGTCACCGGGCGGACTGGCGCGGTGCCGGCGCGGGGACCGCGCGCGGGCCGGGCGGTGCGGGGTGGCGGTGGGCCGCCGGAAGTCTGGGGGCGATCCGGTCCTGGCCGGCGGGGCGCCCCGGCGCGAGGTCGCGGGGAGTGCGGATGCGGGGAGAACCAGGCGCGACGCCGCAGTAGCTCACGATCACCTTTCCATCACAGCTCGGGTCAGGTCGACTCACGCTAGATAGTGACAATGCGCGTCGGCAACGTGACCGAATGCATACGCCAGTACCGTAACTCCGACCCGATAGCAGTGACCTGGAACACTATGGGGGTGAGATGAATCCGCAAGCCGCTCCTTCCGCCGAGCGAGACGACCCCGCGCAGCGGCACCCCTTCGGTGGACACCGGCCCCGGCATGTCCGCTGCCTGCGCGGACGGCGCGCGCGGGACACTGTGGCGGACCGAGCGCTGCCGCACCGTCGTCCCGCGGCACCTCGATCCGGAAACGGCGAGCACCGGCGGCTCCGGCCGGGAGCGCGGTTCCCGCTCGTCGATCCGGTCGGCGGCGAATCGCTTCCGAGGATGATTGATCTCGTCGATTGAGATGATCTCGAACGCAAGGACCTGGGATGATCTCGCGGCGGGACCGCAAGGGGAGTTCGCCGACCGTCCACCGCGCACCTGCCGGACGCCCCTCCCACGACGGTCCGCACGAGTGATCAAGGAGTCGCCTTGTCCGCCGAAGTCGCACCGCTGCGGCGCAAGCCCGTCCAGCAGCGCAGCACCCAGCGCGTGGAGAAGATGCTGGAGTCCTGCGCCCAGCTCATCGACGAACTCGGCTACGAGGGGGTCACCACGACTCTGATCGCCGAGCGCGCCGGCGTCGCCGTCGGCTCGCTGTACCAGTTCTTCCCGGACAAGCGGGCCGTCGTGCAGGAGCTGACCCGGCGCAACCTGAACCGCTTCGTGGAGACGATCGGCGAGCGCTTCGCCACCGCCGAGCTCGCGCACTGGTGGGACGCGGTGGACACGGTGATCGACGTGTACATCACCATGCACCGCGACGTGCCCGCGTTCAGCAGGCTGCACTTCGGCGACGTGGTCGACCTGCGACTGCTCGACGAGAGCAAGGACAACAACGCGGTGATCGCCGACAAGCTCGTCGCGCTGCTCGGCGAGCGGTTCCCGCTGGACGGCGAGCAGCTGGTGCTGCCGCTGTCGGTGGCCGTGGAGGCGGCCGACGCGGTGCTGAACCTGGCGTTCCGGCGCGACCCGGCGGGCGATCCGCAGCTCGTCGCCGAGGCGAAGGAGCTGGTGCGCGGCTACCTGTCGACCCGGATGCCCGACGATCAGCCGAACGACACGCCCTCGCCCCGGTAGGTGGGCACCTCGCCGACCAGCTGGTTCCCCTCCACCAGGTGGTAGTGGGCGAAGCGTTCGGCGAGCTCGCCCGCCTTCGCGTGCCGCAGCCACACCCGGTCGCCGATCCGCAGCCGCCGCGCGGCCGCGCCGGACACCGGGGTCTGCACCTCCCCGGCCCCTTCGGCCGCGGTCAGCTTCAAGCCGCGCGGCAGGTGCACGCTCGGCGCCCGGCTCGGCCCGGTGGGGCCGGAGGCGATGTAGCCGCCGGTGAACAGCGTGGCGAACGACCTGCTCGGCCTGCGCACCACCGGCAGCGCGTAGAGCACGGCGGGCTGCGGGCGGAACGCCCGGTAGGCGTCGAACAGGGTGGGGCCGATGAGCCCGGAGCCCGCGGCGATCTCGGTGACGCTGCTCTCGGCGCCGGTCGTCTCGATGCTGCCGGTGCCGCCACCGTTGACGAACTCCAGCTGCGCGACCGCGCGCACCCGGGCGACGGCGTCGGCGCGGCGTTCGGCGAGCTCGGCGGCGGACCGGCGCTGCATCCAGCGCAGCAAGGACGCCAGCAGCGGTTTCCCGGGCGGGGCGTCGCCGAGGCCGGCGATCTGCCCTTCGTAGGCCATGATCCCGACCAGCCGGAACCCGTCGCGGCGCACGATCCGCTCGGCGAACCGGCGCGCCTGGGCCGGGGTGTGCACCGGGGAGCGGCGGGGCCCGACGTGCGCGAGGCCGCCGGGGATCGGGTGCCAGGCGGCGTCCACCTCGAGGCAGACGCGCAGCGGTTCGCGGTGCGGTCCGACGACGTGGTCGACGTGGTCGAGGTGCTCGTCCGAGTCGACCAGCAGGGTGATCGCGGCGGCGGCCGCGGGATCGGCGGCGAGCGCGCGCAGCGCCGCGCGGTCGGCGGTCGGGTACGCGACGAGGATGTCGTCCGAGGTGCCCTGCCGGTGCAGCCAGAGCGCTTCGGCCAGGCTGTACGCCATCAGCCCCTCGAACCCGGGGGTGCCGAGCACCCGTTCGAGCAGGTCCCGGCAGCGCACGGACTTGGAGGCCACCCGGATCGGGGTACCCGCGGCGCGGCGGCGCAGGTCGGCGGCATTGCGCCGGAACGCGTCGAGGTCGACGACGGCGAACGGCGGGTCGAGGTCGCGGGTAGCCCGGTCGAGCCTGGCTCGGTCGGCTTCCGGGTCGGGCTGCGGTGAGGTGTGGGCCACTCGTCCACGGTAGGCGGCCGGGGGTTGTTATGTGAATCTCATTCACTTAATTTCTTCGGCACTGCCCCCGCACCGGCCTCGAGCAGCAGCACCGCCCGGGCCACAGGAGGTCTGCCGCCATGTCTCGACCAGGTTGGACGAACTGGGCGCACACCGTCAGCCGAGCGCCCGGCGGCACCGCCCGGCCGCGCGACGTCGCCGAAGCCGCGATCCTGCTCCGCGCCGCCACCCACGGCGGTCGCACCGTGCGCCCCCTCGGCAGCGGGCACTCGTTCACCGGCGTCGGCGCCCCCGACGACGGCGCGCTCGGACTCGACCTCGTGCACTGGAGCGGCATCGAACGCGTCGAGCGGACGGACGTCACCGTCCGCGCGGGCACCCCGCTGCACCTGCTCAACCGGGAGCTCGGCGAACTCGGGCTCGCGCTGCCCAACCTCGGCGACATCGACCGGCAGACCGTGGCCGGCGCGATCTCCACCGGCACCCACGGCACCGGAGCCGAGCTCGGCGGGCTCGCCACCCAGGTCACCGGGCTGGAACTGCTGCTCGCCGACGGGCGGACGCTGCGCTGCTCGGCGACCGAACGGCCCGACCTGTTCGCCGCCGCCCGGGTCGGGCTCGGCGCGCTCGGCGTCCTCACCAGCGTCACGCTGCGCTGCGTCCCCGCGTTCCACCTGGTCGCCGACGAACGACCGGAACCGCTGGCCGAGGTGCTGGACCGGTTCGAGGAGCTCGCCGCGGAGAACGACCACTTCGAGTTCTACTGGTTCCCGCACAGCACCCGGACCCTGGTGAAGCGCAACAACCGGCTCCCCGCCGGCGACGCGCCGCGGCCGCTGAGCAGGGTGCGCGAGTTCGTGGAGTACGAGGTGGTGGAGAACCGGGCGTTCGGCGCGCTCTGCCGCCTCGGCCGGGTGCAGCCGCGGCTGGTGCGCCCGCTCAACCGGTTCTGCGCGGCGACCTGGTCCGCCCGGCACTACAGCGACCACGCGCACCGGGTGTTCGTCACCAACCGGCGGGTGCGGTTCGTGGAGTCCGAGTACGCGGTGCCGCGCGCCGCGCTGCCCGCGGTGCTCGGCGAACTGCGCGCCGCGGCGGCCCGGCTCACCGACCCGGTGATGTTCCCGGTCGAGGTGCGGGTCGCCGCGCCGGACGACATCTGGCTGTCCACCGCGCACCGGCGCCCGAGCGCGTACATCGCGGTGCACCAGTTCGCCGGCATGCCGCACCGCGAGTGGTTCGAGGCGTTCTGGTCGATCGTGGACGCGGCGGGCGGACGGCCGCACTGGGGGAAGATGCACCGGCTCGCCGCCGACGACCTGCGGGAGCGCTATCCGCGCTTCGACGACTTCCGCGCGCTGCGGGCCGAGTTGGACCCGGGCGGGCTGTTCCGCAACCGGTACCTGGACCGGGTGCTGGGGTGACTGCCTGTCCCGCTACTTCTGCCGCGTAGTGCTCAGGTAGCGGAACCTCAGCGGCTTCCCGCGCTCCCCCGGGACGCCCCGGCCGGCGGGACCGCGGGAAGCCGTCCGGTCAGGCGACGGCGCCGCGCACGGCCTCGGCGATCGGCGTCTCCCCGTTGATCAGGGTGAGGACGTGGCCGGTCGACTTCGGCTCGTCGAGCAACGCCACCAGCACCGCCGCCACGTCCGCGCGGGTGATCTCGGCCCGGCGGGTCCGCTCCGCCAGCTCGACCCGGCCGGTCGGCTGGTCGTCGGTGAGGGTGCCCGGGCGCAGGATCGTCCAGTCCAGGTCGCGCGCCCGCAGGTCCTGCTCGGCGGCGAGCTTCGCGTCCAGGTAGGCGCTGAACACCTCGCCCACGTCCGCGGGTTTCGGCTCGTCCACGCTGATCGCGCTCACCTGCAGGAAGCGCCGCACGCCCGCCTGCTGCGCGGCCTCGGCCAGCAGCACCGAACCGGCGCGGTCCACGGTGTCCTTGCGCTCGACGCCGCTGCCGGGGCCCGCTCCCGCGGCGAACACCACCCCGTCCGCACCGGTGAGCTGCGCGGCGAGGGTGGCCGCGTCGGTGGACTCCAGGTCCAGCACCACGGGTTCCGCCCCGTCGGCGCGCAGGTCGTCGGCGTGCTCCGGGTCGCGGATCAACCCGACCGCCGTGTCACCCCGCTCGGCGAGCAGCCGCCCGAAGTGGCGGGCGATCTTGCCATGTCCTCCGGCTACCACGATTCGCATGCCCCCACCCTAGGTCCGGGCGCGCGGCCACCGCGCGCTCCGGACCGGGTGTCAGCTGCGGGACGGAGCCGGGGCCTCCGCGGACAGCAGCTGCTGGTAGACGACCTCGTTGACCCAGCGGGACACGGCGGTGTGCTCGATCGGCGGGGCGTCCGCGAAGGACCGGCCCGGCAGTTCGACCTGCACGTCGTCGGCTTCCGCGCTGAGCACCGCCACGCCGAACTGGCGCGCCCGGATCAGGCAGGTGGACATGAAGTCCTTCGCCAGCGTCACGCTCTTCGGCACGATGATCGCGGTGCTGGTGAACCGGGCGAACGGCACGGCCGCGGTGAGCGCGGTCCGCCAGTGCCTCGCCGGCGCGAGCATGCCGACCAGGTGCGCGCTCGGTGGTGGCACCCGGCCATCCATCTCCGGCCACACCCAGGTCGATATCTCGGCCCGGTCCAGCACCGGCTCGCTGCCGAAGCACAGCCGTTCGGCGTGCGCGTCGGGGACGAGCTCCGCGACCGGCACCACGTGCCTGCCGAGCATCTTCACCGGCGGCAGCACCGTGCCGGACCAGGCGAGGGCGTCGGCCGCCAGCGAGGTCAGCCTGCCGATGGAGGCAGGTAAATCGAGCGGAGATCGTGCGTGGGTAGAGCTGATCCGGACCTCGTTGTCGACCGTGGCACGTCCCGGCATTCCGGTCACGGCTCCCCGCCTCCCTCGATGCACTGGCTGCAACAAAAAGTGCTCACTCGCCCGGCATTCGTTCTTCCCAGGCAGCTCGACTAAAACAGGTCGGGGCCGATTCCTCTGCGCTCATGCGGTGCTCCTGCGACCGGCGGCGGCGAGCGGTCGGTGACCGGTCGGTGAGCGGTTCAGCGACTTCAGCCCGGCGGTGCGGCCAATCAGGTGACGCTCAGAAGGGGATGGTCCCGCGGTCCGCGAACCCGCCCCCACCTGCGCCGGAACGGGCCGGATCGTGCTCGGCCAGTCGTTTCCCGATCGCTTCCGCCGCGGGGAGCAATGGCTTGACCAGCTTGGAATGTTCGGTTCGGACACTGCGAGCGACCAGACCGAGCGCGGCGACCACCGCACCCCCGCCATCCCGCACCGGAACCGCCACCGAGCAATTACCGAGGGTCATCTCCTCCGACGTTCGCGCGAACCCCCGACTGCGCACCGCCTGCAGCTCCCGCACGAGCCTGCCGGGCTCGGTGATCGTGTAGGGCGTGTGCCGGGACAGGCCGTGCTCGCAGTACTCCTGCACCACGTGCGCGGGCGCGTGCGCGAGCAGCACCCGGCCCACGCCGGTCGGGTGCAGCGGCAACCGGCCACCGGTCCGCGAGACGATCGGGACCGCGCGGGGGACGGTCAGCTTCTCCACGTACACCGCGTCCCGCCCGTCGCGCACCGCCAGGTGCACGTTCTCCCGGGTCAGTTCGCACAGCTCCTGCATCAGCGGCAGCGCGGCCGCGCGCAGCGCGGTGTGCACGGGGGCGAGCAGGCCGATCTCCCACAGCCGCAGCCCGATCTCGTAGCGCCCGTCCGCGGCGCGTTGCACCGCTCCCCACGACTCCAGCTCGCCGACGAGCCGGTGCGCCGTGGCCAGCGGGATCCCGGAGCGGCGGGCGATCGCGGTGAGCGTGAGCCTGGTGTGCTCGATGTCGAACGCGGTCAGCACGCTCAACGCGCGCCCCGTCACCGAACGCCCCGCGTCCCGGCTGTTGCCCGCCATCGCGTCCTCCCGGCCGGCTCCTCGTCCCGGTGCCCAGCCCAGCACAGTCCCGGTCGGCGGCCAAGGGCCGTTCGCCGAGCCCGGTGGTCGGTCCGGCCGGATCGGGCGGACCGCGCCCGCGGCACCCGCCGCGCGTGGCCGATCACTATCCGAGACCGACCGGTTCACTCCACCGATATCTACTGATCGCGCAGCATCGCGGCTAGCGTTCACCGGACCGCCAGGCTCGGGGAGGCGCGATGCGGGAGACGGTGTACTGGCTGGTCGGGCCGGGTGCGAAGGTCCGGCACGCCGTGGAGTTCGCCCCCGGCGCATTCCCCCGCGGGCAGCTGCTGCCCACCATCTGCAACCGCTGGATCAAGGTGCCCTTCGCCGGCCGGGACGCGGCGATCGACGCGATCACCGCCCGCTGCCGGGACTGCAACGACACCGTCCGCCCGCACCAGCCCTGCGAAGTCACCTGGAACGCCTGACTCAGCCCGCGACGCCGAGCAGCGCCCGCATCGCCGCGTACTTCGCCGCGAGCCGCCGCGCGGTCGGCCCGTCGAGCTCCGCCAGCCGGGCGGGATCCGCGTTGTGCGCGAGATCCGCCTCCTTGACCAGCAGCGCTCCCGGGGTCGCGAGGATCCGGGCCGCGTAGTCCTCGGGCCGCTCCCCTACCCGCCTGGTCAGCGCCAGCACGATCAGCCTGCTGCGCTCGGAGATCTCCGCGGTGTCCAGCCAGTCCTCGGGAACGGCCCCGTCCTCCACCGCGTCGTGCAGCCAGGCCGCGACCACCTGGTGCTCGTCCCCGCCGCGCGCGGCGACCCCGCCCGCGACCGCGGCCAGGTGCTCGGCGTAGGGCCGCCCCGCCTTGTCGACCTGGCCCGCGTGCGCCGC
Source organism: Saccharopolyspora sp. NPDC047091 (assembly GCF_040643635.1). NCBI lineage: Bacteria > Bacillati > Actinomycetota > Actinomycetes > Pseudonocardiales > Pseudonocardiaceae > Saccharopolyspora > Saccharopolyspora sp. NPDC047091. The sequence goes on along the minus strand of NZ_JBEYUS010000008.1, from coordinate 131,545 downwards.
GCGCGCGAAGGACTCCACTTCGGCCGCTGTCAGCACACCGCTCTCCCGCCCGTCGGCAACGGGGACATGCAACCACGCCCGGCTCGGACCGCGGCGGCCTTCCCAGCGCAGCCCCGCTGAGCCCGTAGGGGAGCAACGGCTGAGCCGTCTGAATGCATTGTCAACCAGAACATTGCCCGCCATGACGATCTGATGAATGCTGTCCACCGAGGGGTACCACTGGGGTGGGTTGAATCTCTCCGTCGATCGACGGGTCGAGTTCGGCCACGAAATCGACGTCGTCACGCGCATTCTTGCGGCCATTTTCGCGCGATTTCCGGACCGCACGGAGAACTGGGGGCAGCACGTGTCCATGGAAATGTCCACGACTAATGCCGACCAGCGCGGGAGAACGGTGCTGGTGATCCCCGGCGAGTCACCGCCGAAACGCTGGCAGCGGCTCGCGCTCGCCGCCTTCGAGCAGCGGATGCTCGAATCGCGGGAGCCTTTCCCCTGCATCTTCGGCGTCGACGCGGTGCGCAGGGGCACCCTGCGCTACGCCTTCGCGCGCAGCGGGCGGAACCGGATTCCCGACCTGGTCGCCGCGCTGCGGGAATACGCGGCGGGATGTGCCGGGCTGGGGCGGCGCACCTCGCTGGTGACCTTCTTCGAGCACGATCCCGGGATCCACGGCATCGCCGCGTTCCGGGCGGAGTTCTGGCGGTTGCTCGGCGCCGTCCGCGACGCCGACGACCACCCCTGGCCGGACGGGATCGACCAGGACCCGGAAAGCCCGCTCTGGGAATTCTCCTGCTTCGGCACACCGTTCTTCGTGGTCGCGAACACCCCCGCGCACGAACTGCGGAGGAGCCGGAACTTCGACCACTTCGCGATCACCTTCCAACCCCGATTCGTGTTCGACGGACTCGCCGCCGACAGCCCGGCGGGGAAGAACGCCCGGGGCATCATCCGGAAGCGCCTCGCCGAGTACGACCGGATCCCGGTGCACGCCGATCTCGGCGATTTCGGCGCCCCGCACAACCGGGAGTGGGCCCAGTACTTCCTGCCCGACACCGATCAGAGCACGCCCGGCGGGCAGCGGTGCCCGCTGTCCGCGCGACCGGAGGGAACCACCATGACCGGACCAGCGATCACCGACGCCGCGGCGCTCCCGCTCCCCCGGGAGCTGGCGGACCTGCTCCCCGAGCAGGGCGCCGTCGAGCTCCAGCACGACGGCCCAGGCAAGACCTTCAGCTGGCACGCGCACAGCGTGGACGAGCAGCTCCACGTGATCAGCGGTGATCTCGTGCTGTTCTGGCACGACGGGACGACCGGTTACCACGAGCGCCGGTGCTCGCCGGGCGCGGTGATCGAGCTACCCGCCGGAACGGTGCACGGATCGGTCGCGGGTCCCGAGGGCGCCTGCTACGTGATCCGGCCGATGGGGCCACAGCCGGAGACCCGGTTCCTCCCCGAGCAGGACTGGCCGCACCCGCTGCCGGCCGCCCGGTGACGCGACCCCGGCCGCCGGTGCGGTCCGCCGGCGGCCGGGGACCGGTCACGCGGCCCGGGAGCGGATCAGCGACACCGCCGCGCCCGCGGCGAACAGCACGAGCGGGTAGCCGATCGTGAGCAGGTCGAACCCGACCACCGCCACCGCGGCCAGGCACACCGCGACCGCGATGCCGAACGCCCTGGTCGTCGCGCGCTCCGCGACCTTCGCGTACACGGCGGCGCACAGGACGTAGAGCAGGAAGAAGTTCTGCCCGGCGACCTCGAACATGGTGGTGACCGAGATCAGGCCCGCGGCGGAGACGACCACCACCACGAGGAACAGCGCCGCCGTGGCGAGCACCGCGCGGCGCGGGACCCCGCTGGCGCGGCCCACCACCGCCAGCGCCCGGGGAAGCAAGCCCTCGTCGGCGCTGGAGTACACCAGCCGGGAGGCGCCCCACACCGCGCCGACGAGGTTGGCGCCGAGGATCAGCACCCCCAGCGCGGAGACCAGCGCGGCCGCGGCGGGCGAGAACGCCACCGCCACCAGCTCGGCCAGGGGCGCCGTGTCCGCCCGCGGCGACGAGGGGTCCAGCACCGCCTGCACCCCGGCCGCGAGCACCAGGTACACCCCGATCACGATCAGGAAGCTCAGCGCCACGACGCGCGGGAAGTCCCGGCGCGGATCGCGGTACTCGCCGGTGGTGAACGCGATCATCTCCCACCCGGTGAAGCCGAAGAACACGATGCCGACCACGGCGAGGGCGTGCTGCCAGCCGCCCGCCCCGAGGTCCGGGCCGCTGAACTGCGCTCCCGGCGCCAGCAGCCCCAGCGCTCCCACCGCCAGCAGCGCGATCGTGAGCACGGCCGCCAGCACCGTCTGCACCCGCGCGGACAGCGACGAACCGGCGGTGAGCATCGCCGCCACCAGCACCAGCAGGACCACCGCGCCGATCCACGACCGCTCGGCGGGCCAGCCCAGCGCGGCGGCGAGGTAGCCGCCGCCGCTGAGCGCGATCGCCGGGATGCCCAGGCCGAAGGTGCCGATCAGCACGACCTCCACGCCCGCCGCGCTCACCCGGCCGAAGCTGGCCCTGGCGAACCCGGCGATCCCGCCCGCCGACGGGAACCGCGCTCCCAGCCGCGCGAACACGAAGATCAGCGGGATCGTGATCACCGCGGCCAGCACCCAGCCCAGCAGCGCGTCGTCGCCCGCCTCGCGCAGCGCGGCTCCCGGCAGCACCAGCGCGCCGCCGCCGATCACCGTGGTGACGGCGAGCGCCGTGGCCGGGACCACCGTCAGGTGGCGGCGCAGCTCGGCAGGGGGCCCTTCGGCCGGGTTCGCGTCAGTCGTGTCGCGCACTGTGAAAAACCTCGCTCTCGGCGGGTGCCGCGTGCTCCTGCGGCCCGGCCCCCAGCTTCCTGCCGATGAACAGGTGAGAAAAGCGAATTGTTCTAAGCTCGACCACGTAGCAGAACTGATGATTCCCGACAGGGGGCTCCCGTGAACCTCGAACGCCTGCGGCTGCTGCACGCGGTCGCCACCGAGGGCTCGGTCGCGGGGGCCGCCGCCACCCTCGTGGTCACCCCGTCGGCCGCGTCGCAGCAGCTCGCCAAGCTGGAGCGGGAGGCCGGGCAGCAGCTGCTGGTCCGGGACGGGCGCGGGGTGCGCCTCACCGACGCCGCGCACCGGCTCGTCGACCACGCCAAGCGCATCCTCGCGCTGGTCGAGGAGGCCAAGGCCGACCTGGAGGAGCACCGCGACCGCGTCTACGGCGTCCTCTCGCTGGCCACCTTCGCCACCGCGGCCCGGGGGCTGCTCCCGGGGGTGATGGCCGAGCTCGCCGCGCGCCACCCCGAGCTGTGCGTCGAGCTGCGGGAGCAGGACCCCGGCGAGTCGATCCCGGCCGTCGCCCGCGGAGCGGTCGACCTCGCGCTGGTGCAGGACTGGGAGACCGATCCGCTGGTCGTGCCAGACCACCTCACCAGGACCGCGCTGTTCGAGGACCCGGTGGACGTGGCCCTGCCCACAGACCACCCGCTCGCCGGGCGGGAGCAGGTCGACCTCGCCGAGGTCGCGGGGCAGCGCTGGATCAGCTGGCCGTTCGGCTCCACCTGCCACGCCTGGCTGCTGCACACGCTGCGCGGGCAGGGCGTGGAACCGCTGATCGCGCACGCCGTCACCGAGCACCCGACGCAGCTGGCCCTGGTCGCCGCCGGGCAGGGCATCGGCATCGTCCCGCGCCTCGGCCGCGGCACCGTGCCGAACGGGGTGCGGATGGTGCGGGTGCGCCCGGCGCTGTCCCGGCGCGTGCACGCGGTGTGGCGAACGGGGGCGGGCCGACGTCCCGCGCTACGGGCCGCGCTGGACGTGCTCACCACCACTCCCCCGGACTGAGCATCCCGGGAACGACGAAAGGCCCCCGGCTGAACCGAGGGCCTTTCGCTGGTGGGCGAGGAGGGAGTTGAACCCTCACGTCCTTACGGACACACGGACCTGAACCGTGCGCGTCTGCCATTCCGCCACTCGCCCGTGGCTTGGTCGAAGCTTATCCTGCCCGCTTCGGCCGTCTGCACCGGGGTCCGTTTCACCTGGCTGGTGTTCCGTGCCCCCGTCGTGCTGGCTGGGAAAGATTAGCACCCCTCCGAAGGTGACTTTCAGCGGGGGTGGCACGAGTTGGGAACTGGTCGGTGTCCCGCCCCGTTGACCCAGATACGATGGGTGCCGGAGTCGTACGCGTGGAGGGGATTGTCGTGGGCCTCGTGCAGCGCTTCGAGCGCAAGCTCGAAGGCATGGTCGGCAATGGCTTCGCGCGCGTGTTCGGCGGGAAGGTGGTCCCGCAAGAGGTCGCGCAGGACCTGCAGCGTGAGGCTGAGGTCCAGCTGCGGGAGCTCGCGGGGGGCCGTCTGCTGGCGTGCAACCACTACGTTGTGCTCCTGAGCCCGTCCGACCACGAACGGCTCACCGGTGATGAGGCCCGGGTGACCGACCTCCTCACCGACTGCGTTCAGGAGCACCTCACCGAGCAGGGGTGGGACACATATGGTGACGTCGTAGTCTCCCTGGAGCGCTCTGAGACGCTGCACACGGGACAGTTTCGTATCAAGTCGTCAGTCGACCCCGACATCAATCGGCGGACGGCACACCCTCGTACCGCAGGAGACCGACCCATGAGCCAGCCACCCGGCCACTACCCCCAGGGAGATCCGTACGGCCAGCAGCAGGGGCAGTACGGCTACGACCAGGGCTACGGCCAAGGTCAGTACGGGCAGGACCCCAACTACGGCTACGGCCAGCAGCCCGGTTACGACCAGGGCTACGGCCAGCAGCAGCAGCCTGGCTACGGCCAGCAGCCGCCGCAGCCGGGCTACGACCAGGGCTACGGACAGCAGCCGGGTTACGGGCAGCAGCCCGGCTACGACCAGGGCTACGGGCAGCAGCCCGGGTACGACCAGGGTTACGGCCAGCCGCAGCCCGGGTACGGCCAGCCCCCGCAGCCGGGTGGCGGCTACCCGCCGAGCACCCCGGGCGGCTTCCCGCAGCAGCCCGGGTACGACCAGGGCTACGGCCAGCCGCAGGGCTACGACCCCGGTTACGGACAGCAGCCGGGGTACGACCAGGGCCAGGGCTACGGTCAGCAACAGCCCGGTTTCGACCAGGGCTATGCTCAGCCGCCGCAGCCGGGTTTCGACCAGGGCTACGGACAGCCCGGTGGGGCCTACCCGCCGAGCGCTCCGGGTGGCTACCCGGAGGCGCGCCAGCAGACGGCGATGCTGCAGCTCGACGACGGTTCCAACCGCTCGTACACGCTGCAGCACGGCTCGAACGTGATCGGTCGCGGTCAGGAAGGCCAGTTCCGGCTCCCTGACACGGGTGTGTCCCGCAAGCACATCGAGATCACCTGGGACGGCATGTCCGCGATGCTGGCGGATCTCGGTTCGACCAACGGCACCACGGTCAACGGCACCCCGGTGCAGACTTGGCAGCTGGCGGACGGGGACGTGATCCGCGTCGGTCACTCCTCGTTGGTGTTCCGCAGCCAGGGCTGACCCGTCGGTCCCGGCTCACAAGACGGAGTAGGAGCGTTCACAACAAGTGCCAGAGCTGGTGATTCAGCTGACCAGAGCAGGGTTCCTAGCCCTGCTCTGGTTGTTCGTGCTGGCCGCGCTTCGCGTGGTTCGCTCCGATCTGTACTCCGCCTCCGGCATGCGGGTGTCGATGCCGGGGGCGGGTAAGACGTCGAGCAAGCAGGCCCGCGGCAAGAGCAAGGCGCCACGGCAGATGGTCGTGACGCACGGTCCGCTCGCGGGGACCCGCATCTCGCTCGAAGGTCGGCCGATCATGATCGGCCGGGCCGACGACTCCACGTTGGTGCTGGACGACGACTTCGCGTCGACCCGGCACGCACGGTTGTCGCTCCGCGGCACCGACTGGTACGTGGAGGATCTAGGCTCCACTAACGGCACATACCTCGATCGGGCGAAGGTCACGGGAGCCACGAAGGTCCCGCTCGGCGTTCCGATCAAAATCGGCAAGACGGTGATCGAGCTGCGCTCATGACCCTCGTCCTTCACTACGCTGCCCGCAGCGACCGCGGCCTGGTGCGCTCGAACAACCAGGACTCGGTCTACGCCGGCCCACGACTTCTCGCCCTCGCGGACGGCATGGGAGGCCATGCCGCCGGTGAGGTCGCCAGCAAGGTCGTCATCGCGGCCCTAGCGCCGCTCGACGACGACGAACCCGGTGACGACCTGCTCGGACACCTGCGACAAGCAGTGCTGTCCGGGAACGGTGCGATCTCCGAGCTCGTAGCCCAGGACCCCGACCTAGACGGCATGGGGACCACGCTGACCGCGGTGCTGTTCGCGGGAAGCAAGCTGGGGCTGGTGCACATCGGCGACTCCCGCGCCTACATGGTGCGCGACGGCGAGCTATCCCAGATAACCCACGACGACACCTTCGTCCAGTCGCTGATCGACGAGGGTCGGATCACCGAGGAGGAGGCCGCCAACCATCCGCAGCGCTCGTTGCTGCTGAAGGCGTTGACCGGCCACGAGGTCGAGCCCAGCCTCGCCGTGCGCGAAGCCCGGGCGGGCGACCGCTACCTGCTCTGCTCCGACGGCCTCACCGGTCCGGTCAGCGAGGAGACGATGGCCGACGCGCTGCGGATCCCCGATCCGCAGGCCTGCGCCGACCGCATGATCGAGATGGCGTTGCGCGGCGGTGGCCCCGACAACGTCACCGTGATCATCGCGGACGTGGTGGACGTCGAATTCGGCGAGGACGCCCCGATCGTCGGTGGCGCCGCGGGAAACGGAGAGGAGGATCCGCAGCCGGACTCTTCGGCGGCCCGCGCCAGCGCGGCCACCATGCCGAAGCCACAGCCGCAGCGGTACGACACAGCCCCCCCTCCTGACCAGGGCACGCACCGGCGAGGCTGGCTGCGTGCACTTCTCGTCGTCGCCGCCGCGATCGTCGTCCTCGTAGGAGCCGGCCTGGTCGGCCGCTGGTGGCTGCTCCAGCAGTACTACATCGGTGTCAACGACGCCGACGACGTGGTGATCTTCCAAGGCCTCCAGGGCAGCGTGCTCGGCGTATCGCTGCGCTGGCAGGTCGAGGACTCCTGCCCCGAGGGCTCCGCTCCGGACTGCCAGCCGATCGGCATCAACGATCTGCAGGAAGCCCGGCGGAGCGACGTGCGCAGTGGCATCACCGATGTGGACGGCCTCGACTCCGCGCGCGACGCGATGCGGCGGCTGCGGATGACCGCGCTGCTGCCGCAGTGCGAGGAGCCGGACCCCACTCCCCCGGTGCACACGCCCTCCACGCCGCCGGAAGCGCCCGCGCCTCCGGGCCAGACCTCGGAGCCGGGTGAACCGCCCGCGCCGGGTGCTCCCCCGTCGCCGACCGACACGCCGCTGGCGTCGGCCGAGCAGACTCCCGGGGTCACCTGTCGGACGGTGAGCTGATGTCCCAGCCGGGCACGTCCGCTGACAGCACCTCCGGTTCGAACACGGCCTCGTCGGGCGACACCCGGCGAGGCACCGAACTGTTCCTGCTGGTGTGCTCCGCGGTGATCGTCACCTTCGCGCTGATGCTGGTCGAGATCAGCCAGGAGAACACGATCACGCGGCAGCTGTTCATCTACGGCGCCGCGTACCTCGCGCTGTTCGGCGGCGCGCACGTCGCGGTCCGCAAGTGGGCGCCGTACGCGGACCCGCTGATGCTGCCGCTGGTCGCGCTGCTCAACGGCCTCGGGCTGGTGATGATCCACCGGATCGACATCGCCAAGGAGACCGAGTACGCGGTGCGGCAGATCGCGTGGCTGACGCTGAGCCTCGTCCTGTTCGCGCTGGTGCTGGCCTTCATCAAGGACCACCGCGTGCTGGCGAAGTACAGCTTCACCTGCGGTTTCGTCGGGCTGGTGCTGCTGGCCCTGCCGGGTCTGCTGCCGAGCGCGATCTCCGAGGTGAACGGCGCGAAGCTGTGGATCAAGTTCGGGCCGCTGGGGCAGGTCCAGCCCAGCGAGTTCGCCAAGATCCTCCTGATGATCTTCTTCGCGTCCTTCCTGGTGTCCAAGCGCGAGCTGTTCACCACCGCGGGACGCAAGTTCCTCAACGTGGAACTGCCGCGGCCGCGGGACCTGATGCCGATGCTGGTGGCCTGGGTCGCCGCGATCGGCATCGGCGTGCTGGAGAAGGACCTGGGCACGTCGCTGTTGTTCTTCGGCATCGTGCTGGTGATGCTCTACATCGCCACCGAGCGCGCCATCTGGGTCGTGCTGGGGCTCTCGCTGTTCGCCGTCGGCGCGGTCCTCGCCTGGCAGACGGTGACCCGCGTGCAGTCCCGGGTGAACGTGTGGCTGGACCCGCTGCACCACGAGGACGGCTACCAGCTCAAGCAGGCGCTGTACGGCATGGGCAGCGGTGGCATCGGCGGAACCGGCCTGGGCAGCGGCAGCCCGGAGACGGTGCCGTTCTCCAACAGCGACTTCATCATCACGTCGATGGGTGAAGAGCTCGGGCTGATCGGCCTGATCGCGATCTTCCTGATGTACCTGCTGCTGATGATGCGCGGCCTGCGCAGCGCGCTCGCGGTGCGGGACTCGTTCGGCAAGCTGTTCGGCGGGGGCCTCTCGTTCACCGTCGCGCTGCAGCTGTTCGTGGTGGCGGGCGGTGTGACGGGGCTGATCCCGCTGACCGGCCTGACCGCGCCGTTCCTCGCGTACGGCGGCTCGTCCCTGCTGGCGAACTACATCCTGATCGCGATGCTGCTGCGCATCTCGGACGCGGCCCGCAGGCCGCAGGCCCCGGCGAAGCCGAAGCCGCAGCAGGCACCCATCGCCGAAGCCCACACCGAATTGGTGGAACGTCCCCGATGAACAAGCCGCTACGCCGAGTCGCCCTGGCCATGATGGCCATGGTGCTGCTGCTGATGGCCAACGTGACCTACGTGCAGGTCATCGAGGCCGACGACCTGCGCCACGGGCCGGGCAACGGCCGCACCCAGCGGGCCGAGTACGCCAAGCAGCGCGGCCAGATCATCGCGGGCGGGCAGTCGCTCGCGAACTCGGTGGAGACCGGGGACGAGCTGAAGTTCCAGCGCACCTATCCGAACGGGCCGCTGTACGCGCCCGTCACCGGCTTCGACTCGCCGACCTACGGCGCGAACGGGATCGAACGGGCGATGGACTCCATCCTCAACGGTTCCGACGACAGCCTCGCGTTCAACCGGCTCTCCGACATGATCACCGGTCGGGCGCCCGCAGGCGGCGACGTGGAGCTGACCATCAACCCGGCGATGCAGAAGGTCGCCTACGACGAGCTGACCAGCAAGGGCTTCCAGGGTTCGGTGGTCGCGCTGAACCCGAAGACCGGCGAGATCCTCAGCATGGTCAACTCGCCGTCGTACGACCCGAACCCGCTGGCCTCGCACGACAACAACGTGGCCGCCGAGCACTGGCAGGCGATGGAGAACGCGGACGGTTCGCCGATGAGCAACCGCTCCGTCTCCGAGATCTACCCGCCCGGTTCGACGTTCAAGCTGATCACCACCGCGGCCGCCCTGGACGACGGGTACCAGCCGAACTCGACCGTCACCGACGCGGCCTCGATCACGCTGCCGAACACCAGCACCCAGCTGCCGAACTACGGCGGCAACACCTGCAAGGGCAACACCCTGACCGAGGCGCTGGCGCACTCCTGCAACACCGCGTTCGCGGAGATCGCCGGCAAGGTCGGCGCCGACAAGCTGCGCGAGACCGCGGCCAAGTTCGGCTTCAGCAGCGACCTGCAGATCCCGATGACCGTCGCCAAGTCGGACCTCGGGCCGATGTCGGACGACGCCTCGCTGTACCAGAGCGGCATCGGCCAGCGCGACGTCCGCGTCACCCCGATGCAGAACGCGATGATGGCCGCGGCCATCGCCAACGACGGCAAGCTGATGAAGCCGCAGCTGGTCAAGAGCACCCGGGCCCCCGACATGGAGGTCATCGACGAGCTCAAGCCGGAGCAGATGAGCCAGGCCGTCAGCTCCACGGTGGCCGACCAGATCCGCGAGATGATGCTCAAGTCGGAGCAGTACACCAAGGGCTCCGGCAAGATCTCCGGGATCGACATCGCCTCCAAGACCGGTACCGCGCAGCACGGCGACGCCGCCGACAAGCCGCACGGCTGGTACGTCGCGTTCGCCCCGGCCGAAGACCCGAAGATCGCGGTGGCGGTCATCGTCGAGAACGGCGGCGACGAGGGCGCGGAGGCCACCGGTGGCTCGCTCGCGGCCCCCATCGGCCGCGAGGTGATCCGGGCGGGCCTCCAGGGAGGTGGCTGATCCGGTGCTGACCTCCGGCCAGTTGCTCGCCGACCGGTACCGGCTGGGTCGGCGGATCGCCGTGGGCGGAATGGGCGAGGTGTGGGAAGCCGTCGACGTCCGGCTGGACCGGACCGTCGCGGTGAAGGTGCTCAAGCCGGAGCTGTGCGGGGACGCGGAGTTCCTGCACCGCTTCCGCACGGAAGCCCGCACCACCGCCTCGCTGAACCACCCCGGCATCGCCGCCGTGCACGACTACGGCGAGACCGCCGCCATCCCGGACGGGCCGGAGGACACCGCCTACCTGGTGATGGAACTGGTCGAGGGCGAGCCGCTGGCCGCCGTGCTGGCCCGGGAGGGCCGGATCGCCGTCGAGCGCACCCTGGACATGCTGGAGCAGGCGGGCAACGCGCTGCAGGCCGCGCACGAACGCGGACTGGTGCACCGCGACGTCAAGCCCGGCAACATCCTGATCACCCCGACCGGGACGGTGAAGCTCACCGACTTCGGCATCGCCAAGGCCGCCGACGCGGCTCCGGTGACCCGTTCCGGGATGGTGATGGGCACCGCGCACTACATCGCGCCCGAGCAGGCGCTGGGCAGCGAAGCGAGCCCGTCCAGCGACGTGTACTCGCTGGCCGTGGTGGGTTACGAATGTCTCAAGGGGCACCGCCCGTTCCTGTCCGACAACGCGGTTACCGTCGCGATGATGCACATCCGTGAAGTGGCCCCGCCGCTTCCGCCGGACGTGCCGCCGGGAGCTCGCGCGTTGATCGAGGCGACGCTGGTGAAGGACCCGCGCAGGCGCTACGGCGCAGGCGGGGAGTTCGCCAAGGCGGTCGCCGCGGTCCGCGCCGGATTACCGCTGCCGACACCTGCCGCGATGGTCGTCCATCAGCAGGCACCGAGGAATGTGGGGGCACCCGCGGGCGGCGTGCCCCCGCTGCACGTCGGGCCGCCGTCGCCGCAGCAGCCACCGATGGGCGGCGGCACGTATCCGCCGGGCACCATCCCGCCGCAGGGGCGGATGCCCGCCGCGCCGCAGCTGCCGCAGCAGTCCGGGCCGCCGACCTCCGGCATCCCGGCCGTCGCGCCGTACCCGCAGACCCCGGTCACGCAGGCCCGCACCGGGCTGTGGATCGTGCTGGCGCTGGCCGGTCTGGTGCTGCTGGTGCTGTTCGGCTTCCTCCTCTGGATGCTGCTGCCCGCGTCCGCAGGTCCGATGGGCGCGGCGCTGCTGGTCGCCGGTGCGCCGCGGCTGCGCGCGCGGGACGACCACCGACGGCCGGGTGCTCCGATGGGAGTACCGGAATCCGCCGCAGGCGGCTCTGCGACTATGGGGGTCACTCGCGTGGACCCGCAGCGGTGCGCCGGGAAGCGGACGCTTCTAGATTCTTCGGACCAGATCCGACAGACTGCGCTACGGAAAATCGGTCCGGACCGCGCGCGCCACCACGGCGCCGCGTTCCGGCCGTCGGAACGGCGTCGGTCCCAGCACTGCCGGGTCGGTCCCGGCAGCGACTGGATCGGTGCTGAGACGCGTGCCGCGGCGGTCGGGTCCGAGTTCGACGGTTCCGGCACACCGAAGTCGGGGACACACCGCGCGGATCATCGCCACCGGATGGCGGCGATCGGCAGTGCGCAGCGGGTCGGCATGATGGGACGATCATTGACAAAGATCGGGACGACGCATCGATGAGCTCACCGCGACTTCTCAACAACCGCTACGAAATCGGGGACACGCTCGGTTACGGCGGTATGTCGGAGGTCCACCGCGGCCGGGACATCCGGCTGGGGCGGGACGTGGCGGTCAAGGTACTGCGTGCCGACCTGGCCCGCGACCCCACGTTCCAACTCCGGTTCCGCCGCGAGGCGCAGAACGCCGCCGCGTTGAACCACCCGGCGATCGTCGCCGTCTACGACACCGGTGAGACGGACACCGAAGAGGACCAGCTCCCGTACATCGTCATGGAGTACGTGGACGGCCGGACGCTGCGCGACATCGTCAAGTCCGAGGGTCCGCTGCCGCCGCGCCGCGCGATGGAGGTCATGGCGGACGCCTCGGCGGCGCTGGACTTCAGCCACCGGCACGGGATCGTGCACCGCGACGTGAAGCCGGCCAACATCATGATCACCCGCTCCGGCGCGGTGAAGGTGATGGACTTCGGCATCGCCCGGGCGCTCGCCGACGGCCAGGCCGCGGTCACCCAGACCGCCGCGGTGATCGGCACCGCCCAGTACCTGTCGCCGGAGCAGGCGCGCGGCGAGTCCGTCGACGCCCGGTCCGACGTGTACGCGGCGGGCTGCGTGCTGTTCGAGCTGCTGACCTCGGAGCCGCCGTTCACCGGCGACTCGCCGGTCGCGGTGGCCTACCAGCACGTGCGGGAGGACCCGCGCAAGCCGTCCGACGTGAACTCGACGGTGCCCGCGTCGCTGGACGCCGTGGTGCTCAAGGCGCTCAGCAAGAACCCGGCGAACCGGTACCAGTCGGCGGCCGAGATGCGCGCCGACCTGGTGCGGGTGCTGTCCGGCCAGCGGCCCAAGGCTCCGATGATCATGTCGGAGGAGGACCGCACCTCGATGATGGCGCCGCCCGCGGCGACCGAGGTGTTCAGCCCGGGCAGGCACCGCTCCGCGGAGCGCCACACCGGCTCCACGGCGACGGTGGCCGCCGCCGACTACGACGACGGCAAGCGCCGCCGGAACTGGCTGATCGCGCTGGTCACGCTCGCCTGCGTCGGGGTGTTCATCCTGGTCGCGTGGCTGGCGACGACCTTCTTCACGCAGCCCGACGAACCGGAGAAGGCGGCCGTCCCGCCGCTCGAGGGCATGACGATGAGCGCGGCCCGCTCGCAGCTCAACGCGAGCAACTGGCTGTTCGACGTCAGCCCGCAGAAGTGCGAGTCCACCGCCGAGCAGATCGGCACCGTGGTCAAGGTGACCCCTGCCGCGGGCACCCAGGTGGTGAAGAAGGAGCAGCGGCTCCAGCTGTGCGAGGGCGGCGGACCCGCGATCGTCAGCGTCCCCGACCTGTACGGCAAGGAGAAGAGCGAGGCCTCCACCCTGCTGCGCGACCAGGGCCTGGTCCTGGGCTTGGACGACGACGAGGTCGAGGTCGAGGACTCCAACCTGGTCGGCAAGATCGTCGACTGGGAGAGCAAGGACGGCTCCGTCGCCCGCGGCACCACGATCAACGTGACCGTCGGCAAGGAGGTGGCGAAGACGCAGGTCCCGGACGTGCGCACCCTCTCCTACGAGCAGGCGAAGGCCACCCTGGAACCGGCGGGCTTCAACGTGCAGCGCCAGGAGCGGGACTCCGACCAGGACGCGGGCACGGTGATCGACCAGAACCCGTCGCCGGGGACCAGCGTCAAGAAGGGCTCCGAGATCACGCTGGTCGTGTCCAACGGCGCCCAGCTGACGATGCCGCCGCTGACCGGCAAGTCCAAGGACGAGGCCGAGCAGGCCCTCAGGTCGATGGGCTGGAACGGCAGCATCAAGGAGGAAGAGGTCGAGACCGACGACCTGAGCAAGGACGACGAGGTCATCGGCAGCTCGCCCGGAACCGGGCAGAAGATCGGCAAGAACCAGACGGTGACCTTGCAGATCGGCAAGTACTCCGCCAACCCGAGCACGAGCAATCCCCCGACCTCGGACGGGTTCTTCCCCGGCTTCGGTTGAAGGGGGCCGCGGGGCTGAACACCGGTGCCCGGAAGCCCGGTTCGCGCGCATCGCGCGGGACCGCGGCCTCCGGGCACCGTCGTGTTCCGGGCGGTTTCACGTGGAACGGGAGTCCGTGCAGCTCAGCGGACTCGGAACGATCAAGAACGCTGCGCGGCGGCGGCCAGCGAGCGCATCCCGCGCTCCAGCTCGTCCACCAGTTCCGCCTGCGGCGGGTGGCCTGCGGCGGTCATCCAGTTCGCCAGCATCCGGTGCCCGCCGTCGGTGAGCACGGACTCGGGGTGGAACTGCACGCCCTCGACCGGCAGCTCGCGGTGCCGCATCCCCATCACGATGCCGTCGGCGGTGCGCGCGGTGACCTCGAAGTCGTCCGGCACGCTCACCGCCCGCACGATCAGCGAGTGGTAGCGGGTCGCGACGAACGGCTGCGGCAGCCCGGCGAACACGCCGGCGCCGGAGTGCTCGATCAGCGAGGTCTTGCCGTGCAGCAGCTCGGGAGCCCGCTCCACGACACCGCCCCAGACCGCACCGATGGCCTGGTGCCCGAGGCACACCCCGAACAGCGGGCGCCGGTCGCGGGCGCAGGTCCGGACGAGCTCCATCGACCGGCCCGCCCGGTCCGGCGTCCCCGGCCCGGGGCTCAGCAGGACGCCGTCGGACCAGGCCACGTCCTCGTCGGTGACGGCGTCGTTGCGCCGCACCACGCAGTCCGCGCCGAGCTGGGCGAGGTACTGCACGAGGTTGTAGACGAAGCTGTCGTAGTTGTCGACGACGAGTACGCGCACCCCGCCAGCGTACCGGCGAGCCTCAGACCGTGGTGACGTCGTTGAACGGCAGCAGCGGCTCCAGCCACGGGAACACCACGAACAGCAGCAGCGCGACCACCACCAGCACGATGACCACCGCTTCGACGATCTTCACCGGCAGCGGGCCCGGCAGGTGCCGCCAGATCCAGTGGTACATCAGGACTCCTCGAGCTCCGCGGGCCGCAGGTCCCGGTGCACCGGGTCCTTCGGGTACTGCTTGACCAGCACGCCGTGCACGATCAGCCGCTGCTGCGCGGACCACCGCGGGTGGCAGGTGGTGAGCGTGATCAGCCGGGTCCGCTGCTCGGGCGGGACCTCGTCCCGCTGCCGCCACGGCACCGGGTAGATCACTTCGCCCTGTTCGGGGCGCACGATCTCCTGCCCGACCAGGCCCTGGTACGGCCCGCCGATCGGCGCGACGCCCGCGCAGCGCGGGTCGGCGGCCGGGTTCCAGCCCGACACCTGGTCGCGCATCGGCAGCACCCGGTACACGTACCAGTCGCTCGCGGTCTCCACGACGAGCGCATCGCAGGCGGTCAGCCGGTCGAGGTCGCCGAACGGGGCGCCCTTGCCGATGCGGTGCCCGGCGATGGCGAGGTTGCCCTGCTCACCGGGCAGCGCGGTGCCGACGTAGTGGCCGGGTCCGGCGGCGAGGGTGGCCGAGTCGGTGCCCTCCAGCACGGTGTAGCGGAAGTCGGGACCGAGCGCGGGGATGTAGAGCTCGGCGAACCCCTCCCCCTCCGCGGCGGGCCCGGCGGTGGGCGGCGCCGGCCGCTCCCACTGGGCGCGCAGCCGGTCGCTCGCCGCGGCCTGGCTGCGGGCGCTGGTCCAATCGGTGACGTACACCGCGTAGAACACGAACAGCAGGACCACCAGCCCGAGGGTGATCAACACCTCGCCGGCGATGCGGAGGCCGCCGCGCAGCCGCTCACCTCGGAAATCCGGGGGTGGAGCGGTCACCACCTCAGACGTTTCCAACGGTATCCCTCTCATCACGACCCGCTCCGCACCGCGCAGGGGTGTTCGGTCAGGCGCGCGATTACGTTAACGTGTGAGTGGACAACGAGACGCGTCGTGATCGGTTCCGCTGTTGTGGCCAGACCCGCTCCGATACGTCGACCCGGGCCGTCCCGGCGCGGCGAACCGGTAGAGCGGCGGCCGTCGGCCGGTCCCGGCGCGTGCACCGACGCGAGCAGGGCTGCGGCCCGCACCACCTGGCGAGGACATCATGCCGAAGTCAAAGGTCCGCAAGAAGGACTCCGCTGCCACCCCGGTGGACCGCCGCACGCCGGTGAAGGCGAAATCGGTCGGCCCGTCGCACCCGATCTACGTGGTCGTCATGCTCGGCGTGATGCTGATCGGCCTGCTGTGGCTGGTGGTGAACTACCTGGCGGGCGAGCAGATCCCGTTCATGACCGAGCTGGGGCCGTGGAACTTCGCGGTCGGGTTCGCGTTCATCATCGTCGGCCTGCTGATGACGATGCGGTGGCGCTGAGGCGCTCCCCCGTCCGGGGCGGTGCGGTTCACGCGCACGGGCGGCCGGGTAGTCGAACCACACGCGTGTAACTCATCCCCAGTGTGGACAACTCCTGTGGATAACTCGGTTCGGCCCAGGTGCGGGACACTGCGGAGGTGGAGGTGAACACCGTGCGCGAGTGGTCCGCTCCCCTGGGCCTGGTCACCTGCGGGTGGGCGTTGGCGGCGTGCAGCGCCGTCTGGTGGTGGCTGTCCGAGACGTCGTCCGACCGCCTGTTCGTCGGGCTGCTCGTGGTGGTGCTGGTCGTCGCCGCGGGCAGCGGCAGCCTGCTGCGCCCTCGGCTGCGCGCCGATCCGTCCGGGATCGCGCTGCGCGGCTTCACCGGCACCAGGCACCACCCGTGGCCGCAGGTGCGGGTCGAGGTGCGGTCGCGGCAGCGCTTCGGCCTGAGCACCTCGACGCTGGAGCTGGACACCGACTCGGGTGAGCTGATCGTCCTCGGGAAGCTGGACCTCGGCGAGGACCCGCGGGACGTGGCCGACGTCCTGGACGCGCTGCGCGGCTGACGCTCAGCCCTGGAAGCAGCGGTCCGCGATGCAGTGGATCGGCCCGAGCGACAGGTCTCGCGTCACCACCGCCACGACCAGCACCAGCAGCAACCCGCCGAGCGCCGCGGCCTGCACCGGCACCCGGCGGTCCCGCGGCGCGTACACCAGCGCCGCGGTCGCGGCCGCGCCCAGCGCCAGCCCGCCGAGGTGCCCGAGCAGCGAGATGCCCGGGATGGAGACGCTCAGCACGATGTTCAGCACGATCACGATGAGCACCGGCCGCAGGCTCACCTTCAGCCGCAGCGCCGCGACGGCGATCCCGCCCATCAGCCCGTAGACCGCGCCGGACGCACCGGCAACCGGCTGGTCGACCGCGCCGAGCAGGAACACCAGTGCGCTGCCGCCGAGCAGCGACAGGAAGTAGACGGCGGTGAAGCGCAACCGCCCCAGCACCTGCTCCAGGTCCCGCCCGATGATCCACAGCGCCACCATGTTCATCAGCAGGTGGATCAGACCGATGTGCAGGAAGCCGGAGCTCACCAGGCGGATCCACTGCCCGCCCGCCACGCCCACCGGCCACAGCGAGAACTGGTAGAAGAGGTCGGATGCCGCGTTGCCCTGGACGCTGCCCGCCTGGAACGCCGTGGCGGCGAACGCCAGCACGTTCAGCACGATGAGGACCGGCACCACGACCGGCTTCGCGCCGATCCGCGCGCCCGCGACGGTCACCGCTTCCCGCCCACCGCGCGAGCTCTGCGCCAGGCAGTCCACGCAGTGGTAGCCGACGGAGGCCTCGCGGAGGCAGTCCGGGCAGGCCGGGCGCTCGCAGCGCGCGCAGCGCAGCCCGGTCGGCCGGTCCGGATGGCGGACGCACCCGGGCAGGGGCGCCGCTTCCTCCGGACCGGCCGGCTGACCGGGTGGAACGCTCATGTCACTCGCCGAGCTCTACGGAGACCTTCTCGATGACGATGTCGGTCAGCGGGCGGTCCTGCGCGCCGGTCGCGGTGTGCGCGATGGCGTCCACGACCTCGCGGGACTCCTGGTCGGCGACCTCGCCGAAGATGGTGTGCTTGTAGTTGAGGTGCGGCGTGCGCGCGACCGTGATGAAGAACTGCGAACCGTTCATGTTCGGCCGGCCCGGGTTCGCCATGCCCAGCACGTACGGCTTGTCGAACTGCAGCTCCGGGTGGAACTCGTCGACGAACTCGTACCCGGGGCCGCCACGGCCGGTGCCGGTCGGGTCCCCGGTCTGGATCATGAAGCCGTCGATGACCCGGTGGAAGATCACGCCGTCGTAGAACGGGCCGGAACGCTCTCCGCGGGCGTTCGGGCTCGTGTACTCCTTGGTTCCTTCGGCGAGCCCCACGAAGTTGCCCACCGTTTTCGGCGCCTGGTTCGGGAAGAGGTTGATCCGGATGTCGCCCTGCGAGGTGTGCAGGGTCGCGGTCACGGTCTTCCCGACGAGCGATCCGTTGTCTTCAGCCACACGCCCATCCTGCCATCGGAAAGCGGGAACCACGTGCCTGGGTGCAGTATTGGTGGTGATCGTCGCGTGCCGGATACGGTTCGGCACGGCAGGACGACCGGTGAACGCCGGCCAAGGAGGCACACGATGGACGAGGTGGAGGCGATGGCCCGAACTGGAGAGAACGTGGGCAGGGCGGTCGGCACGGGGGTGCGCACCGCGCGCGAGAGTGCCGTCCGAGCGACCAAGTACGGTCGCGCCGCGACCAAGCAGGCGATCGCCCGCGCGGAGCAGGAGCTGACCGAACGCGGTCTGGCTCCGGAGCACCTGCCCGAACTGCTCGCCCAGAAGGCCACCGGGCTCTCCCGCGATGACCTCGCCGAGCGCGGCCGCAAGGCCCGCAAGCAGTGGGAGAAGACCCGCAAGGACTGGGACAAGAAGACCGCGAAGTCCCGCAAGCGGCTGACGAAGAACGCCGAGCAAGCCCGCAAGGAGCTCGCGAAGAACGCCGAGCAGGCGCGCAAGGAGCTCGCGGCCCGCATCGACCCGGCGCCGAAGTCGCGCCGCAAGTGGCCGTGGGTGCTGCTGGTGCTGGCCGCGGTCGGCGGGGTGGCCGTGGTGGCGCTGTCGCGCCGCCCGGAGGAGCTGCCGATCGCCGAGGCCGAGGACTTCCCGACCCACGAGGACGGGTTCCCCGAGGCGCGTCCCGACTCGGATCGCTGAGCACGTGCCGACGCGGCGGTGCCCTCCGGGGTGCCGCCGCGTTCGCGTCTCCGCACCCCGCCCGTGCGGCGTACTGTTGATCTAGTGACTCATGACGACACCCCCCGGTTGGAACTGCACCACTCGACCTCCGTCGCCGCCGCGCCGGAGCAGATCTACCCGCTGATCAGCGATATCACCCGGTACGGCGAGTGGAGTCCGGAGAGCGCCGGCGGCGAATGGCTGTCCGGCACCCCCGGCGCGGTCGGTTCCCGGTTCCGCGGGGACAACGACAACGGCGAACGCACCTGGTCCAGCGAGTGCGAGGTGCTCGCCGCCGAGCCCGGCCGCCGCTTCGCGTTCGGCGTGCTGCCCGGTTCCGAGCGGCCGGACAACTCCGTGTGGTCCTTCGAGGTCGAGCCGGAGGGCTCGGGTTCCCGGCTCACCCAGCGGTACGTGATGCAGGTGCTGCCCGGGCCGATCCAGGAGTTCCTCTCCCAGCAGGAGGACGGCGGTGCCCAGTTCGTCGAGCACCGCACCGAGCAGCTGAAGGACGCGCTGCGCCAGACCGTCGACGGCATCAAGCAGGCCGCCGAGCGGGGCTGAGCAGGCACCGGTGGCGCCGTGCGGGAGCGGCGCCACCGCGTCCCGTCAGGCGGACCGCTCGGTGTCGGTCCCCCCGACCAGCGCGATCCCGATGGCACCGAGCACGCCCACGGCGGCGAACGCGTAGAAGCCCCACGGGTAGGCGACCCCCGCGGTGAGCAGCGCGCCGCCGAGCAGCGGCCCGCAGATCGCGCCGAGCCGCCCGACCCCGGCCGACCAGCCGAGCCCGGTGGCGCGGTTCGCCGCCGGGTACAACCGGCCCACGTAGGCGTAGACGAGCACCTGCGCGCTGAACACGAAGCAGCCGGCCACGAACACCGCCGCGTACACGCCGACCTCGGGCAGCCGGATGCTCAGCACCGACAGGAACAGCGCCGCCGCGGCGAACCAGCCGATCGTCACCGGCCCGATGCGCCTGCGGTCGGCGACGACGCCCGCGACGACCAGCCCGAGGACCGCTCCCAGGTTCAGCGTCAGCAGCAGTCCCAGCGCGGCGCCGAGCGGGTACCCGGCGACCCGCATGATCTCGGGCAGCCAGGTGTTGAGGCCGTACACCAGCATCAGGCCCATGAACGACGTCACCCAGAACGCGAGGGTGGGGCGCGCGAACCCGTCGCGGAACAGCCCGCGCACCGCGCTCAGCCCGCCGCGGAGGCCCGCGTTCTCGGCGTCCACCGCCTCGAACTGCCGGGACTCCGGCAGGTAGCGGATCATCAGCGGCACCAGGACCAGCGCCGGTCCCCCGCCGAGCAGGAACATCCACGGCCAGCCCAGGGTGGGCAGCACCAGGATGCCCAGCACCGCGGTGAGGATGGCGCCGGCGTGGTAACCGGTCATGACGGTGGTGGTGGCGCCGCCGTTGCGCCCGGGCTTCGAGTACTCGGTGACCAGCGCGATGGCGATCGGCACGCAACCGCCGAGCCCCAAGCCCGCCAGGAAGCGCAGCAGCGAGAACACCAGCACCGAGGGCGCCACGGCGCACACCGTGGTGAACAGCGAGAAGCTGATCACCGAGAAGATCAGCGCCGCCCGCCTGCCGACGACGTCGGTGAGGGTGCCGATGGCGAGCGCCCCGATCGCCATGCCGAGCAGCCCCAGCGTGGAGGCCAGCGAGGCCGTCGTCGGGGTCAGGCCCCACACGTGCTGGTCCAGCAGCACCGGCAGCACGCTGCCCAGGACGACCAGGTCGAACCCGTCCAGCAGCACCGCGCACCAGCACAGCGGCACGACCCAGCGCGCGCTCGCGGCGGGTCCGGCCTCGTTCGCGACAGCCACGTCGGCCTCCTAAACGATCTTCCGGTGCTGTTGCCGACGCATAGTGCCCGCCTGCGCGCGGCGCATCGCTCCCCGGCTTCCGCTCACCGAAAAGGAGCAGTCGAAGCGGCCGGCGGACCGGGCCGCGACTGCGGCGATCAGCCCGCGGCGCTGCTCATCTCCCGGCGACCAGGGCGGCGAAACCGTCGAGGTGCCGGGCGAGGCCGTACTCGAACAGCTCCGCCAGGTCGTCGGCGGCGCCCTCGGGGACCGCCGCCAGCAGCGGGAACCGGGTGCCGTCGACCGCGAGCCCCGCCCGGGACCGCTGCGCGCTCCGCCACCGGCCGAGCGGGAGGCCGGTGCGCTGCTCCGCGTCGGTCTCCGCCGCCATCGAGGAAGCGGAGGCGAGCACCAGCGAGTGCAGCGCCAGCGCCTCGTGCAGCCGGGTCCGCGGCGGCAGCCCGAGCTCGGCGAGCACGCCGAGGATCCACTCGGTGTGCGCCATGAGGTGCGGCGCGAAGGACGGCCGGGTGAGCGAGATCGCCCTGGGCAGCCAGAGGTGCGCGCGGCAGAGCTCCCACTCGGCGCGGGCGGCGAGCTCCAGCTTCGCGCGCCAGCCCGGCGGGCCGGTCGCGGGCAGCGGGCACCCGGCGAAAGCGCGGTCGGCCATCCGCGCCACGAGCTCCTCCTTGTCGGCGACGACGCGGTACAGCGACATCGGGCCGATCCCGAGCTGGGCGGCGAGCCGCCGCATCGACACCGCGTCGAGCCCCTCCGCGTCGGCGATCGCGATGGCCGCGTCCAGCACCGTCGCCCGCCTCGCGTGCGCGCGGCGCTCCGGGGCCGCGGGAGCGGCAACCGCGCGGGCGCTCACCACCGTGCCCGCGCCGACCTTCGGCTCCACCAGGCCCTCCTCTCGCAGCAGCGCGGCCGCGCGGGTGGCGGTGGCGATGGCGACCCCCCACCGCTGCGCGAGCTGCCGGATGGAGGGCACCCGGTCCCCCGGGCGCAGCTCGCCGGAGCGGATCCGGGCCCGCACCTCCCCCGCGATGACCCGGTACGGCGGTCTCGCTCCCCGCCCCGTCGATGCCACATCGCCCTCCCCCGCGCCTCGCACGCCCGTCACCGTACTAGGTCACTTCATGGTCCGGGTCAGTGCACTTCTCCGCCTGGAAGCGCGTGAATTCGCCGTTGTCCGCGTTAAGTTGGCGCCTGATCGATACACCGTACGCATTCGAGGAGAACACCCATGCGCAACCACACCGTCCTCATCGCCGGGGCCGGGATCGCCGGACCGGCGCTGGCGCACCAGCTGCACCGGTACGGCTTCCGACCGACCGTCGTGGAGCGCGCCGCCGCTCCCCGCTCCGGCGGCCACATCGTCGACGTCCGGGGCACCGCCCGGACCGTCGTCGAGCGGATGGGCCTCGTCCCCCGGATCCGCCAGGCGCACACCGGCGCGCGGGGCATGGCGTTCGTCGGCGCGGACGGGAAGCGCGTCGCCGAGCTGGGCACCGACGTGTTCGGGCACTCCGGCGGGCCCGTCGCCGAGTTCGCGCTCCGCCGCACCGACCTCGCCCGGATCCTGCACGAGGACGTCCGGGACGACGTCGAGCACGTCTTCGGCGACTCGATCACCGGCGTCGACCAGCGCGAGGGCTGCGTCCGGGTCACCTTCGCCTCCGGCGGGACGCGGGAGTTCGGGCTGCTGATCGGCGCGGACGGCGTCCACTCGGGCGTCCGCGAACTGGTCTTCGGTCCCGAGGAGCGGTACCTGCACGACCTGGGCTGCGCGGTGGCGCAGTTCTCGACGCGGACCGAGCTGGACCTCGAAGGTTGGCAGCTGATGCACACCGCCGTCGCGGGCGGCGGGCGCCCGGGACGCACGGCGGGGCTCGTGCCGCTGCCCGAGCCGGGGCGGGTGCTGGCCGGGTTCTTCTGGCGCTCGGCCCCCGACCCGGGGCTGCGGCACGACACCGCCGCGCAGCGGGACCTGGTGGCACGCACTTTCGCCGGGGACGGCTGGCGGGTCCCGGAAATGCTGGCCGCGCTGCCCGGCGCGACGGACTTCTACTTCGACCGCATCGGGCAGGTCCGGGTGAACGGCTGGGCGCGCGGTCGGACCGCGCTGCTCGGCGACGCGGCGTACTGCGCCTCGCCGATGTCGGGGATCGGCACCAGCCTCGCGCTGGTCGGGGCGCACGTGCTGGCCGGGGAGCTCGCGGCCGCCGACGGCGACCACCACCGCGCCTACCCGAGCTACGAGCGGGCGATGCGCGAGTTCGTCGACCGGGCCCACGCGTTCGCCCAGGGCGCCGGGGAGGGTGGCCTGATGCCCGAGTCGCGGCGGCAGCTGCGGATGCGCAACCGCTCGGTCCGGCTGGTGCGGCACCTGCCGAGGCGCCTGGTGGCCCGGGGCATGGAGCGGGTCGCGAACTCCGTCGAGCTCCGGGACTACCCGCAACGGGCGCTGCGCCGAGTGGCGTGATCCGGGCATGAAAAAAGACCAGGTCCATCGACCTGGTCTTGCGGGGTGGAGACGAGGGGAATCGAACCCCTAACCCCCGCCTTGCAAAGGCGCGCCGACCGGGGCGGCTACCAGGTGCGGAACTGGGTTCGCCCTGGTCAGCGCGTCAGGTGATACCGGTCGTTTGTTGTTGTTAGTGGTCGCTTACGGCTGCCATGTGCCCCGGCCGTGCCCCGTGCGCGTCCGGGGCTTTGGGGTCTCCACGTACGGGGCTGCTGCCCTCATCCCGTCGACCTGGCGAAGCCCGATCAGGTCGTGTCAAGGGTGCAACATCCGCTGTCACGCGACGTGCGCCACCAAGCTTGCACCCTTGACGCGGCCTGATAGCCCTTGTGGAGGTCGTCGGGATGAGGGCACCCGGCACCGCCTCACAACCGCAGCTAGCGTGCAAGCCCCCTCCATCCTGTTGGCCTGCCGTCCGGCGAGGACATCCTTCCTTCGACTCGCCGCGCCGCTGACGGTTCGTGCGCTCTTGCTCGGGTTCGTGGTCCCCGGCCACCTGCCTTCCATCTTGCGCCCCGGACGCCGGGGGTCGCCGGGACCGGCCGCCAGGCCGCATGCCCGGCGCGCCCCCGGCTTGGCCGGGGCTGGCATACAGCAGGCAGGCGGCCCCGGAGGGGCCGCCCTTGATTGAGTAGAGAAACTTTGAACACGTGCGCCACATGGCCCTGACCAGCGACGTAGGCGGGATCATCCTAATCGGACTCTTCGACCGGGATGCGGTAGACGAGTTCGTACCGGTCGCTGGGCACGACGATGTCGCACGTTTCGAGGGGTGTCTCAGCCTCGAAGTGCGTCCGGAGGATGGCGAACACCTGCACGTTCTCGGGAATGCCCAACTGCTCGGCTTCGTGATCACGTGCGGTGCGTGCGGTCACGTTCTCATCAACGTGGGTTGCCCGGCGTCCGATGTGGTCCATCCTCGCGATGACACCGACGACGGGTCCTTCTTCAGGAAGCTCGATATCGGTTCCGCCGGTGATGCTGAGCGGTTCGTACGAGGTCGAGACCTGGATGGGCTTGCCGTCGGCGAAGTACCGGTAGCTGGTCCGCATGACCTGGTCACCAGGGGTGATCTTCAGACGCTCGGCAACGACGGGGCTAGCGCTCTCCCGTACGGTCTCAAACTCCCAGTCAGCACGCTTGCCCGCCGAAGAGGCATCGGACGCGAACGGGGGTTGAGCCTGCCGCCTGTACCGGTTGCCCGTACGGCGGCGCAGCGGCTCCCCGACTCGCACGAAGCTGCCCTTGCCGGGGTGGCTGTAGATCAGCCCTTCGGTCCGCAGTACGCCGATCGCCATCTTGGCGACGGTGCGCGACACGTCATGAGCCGCCATCAGCTCTGACTCGGAGGGGATCTTGGCCCCTGAAGCAAGGCGCCCGTCAAGGATCTGCTGACGGAGTTCGTCGGCGATCTGAAGGTAAGCCGGTTTGCCCTCGAAGTTGACCATTACCCCTCCTTTCGGCCTGGTGTACCTGCTACATCCTGTCAGGTTCCAAGCCCGTTCGGCACCGCCCCTTGTGAGCACCGCCTATACCTAGTACATTAGGTGTATCAGGCAAGAGGGTAAGCCTGCAAACAGCAAAAAGCCCCCAACGGCGGCAACCGTTGAGGGCTTGAGACTCAGGTGGGCGGCAACCCACAGAGCCGATACGCACGTAGCAAGTGCCCGTTGAGGGTATCGCGTGTTGGCGTCGTGTGGCTAGTCCGCCCGCCGGTGATCAGCCGGAGGTGTGGCGTGACTGCTGTGTTGGAGAGGTCGGCCGGTCCGTCGTTGACGGAGGTCGAGTACGTGACGTCTTTTCGGTTCACCGACGTGTCCCCTCGTTCGGGACGTGCGTTCGGGCGGACCTTGTTCCGGGACCTGCCGGAATTCATGCAGGACATCGTGGAAGACCTGGGTGTGCGCCCGGCGGAGTGGGACGCGCTGGTCCGCGAGGGCGCGGCGGTCGAGGTGACCGGCGGCGGCCGGTACGGCATCCCGCGTCGTGCGGCGTCGGTGCTCCGTCGGATGACCTGGAACGGCAAGCCTCGTTCGGCGCGAGCGTGCCCGGACTGCGACGGAACGTGCGTGGACATCGACCCGGACGGCTCGGTCACCGGCGTGGTCGGTACGCCGATGATCTGCTCTTGCACGGGGGTGTACTGAGATGGCGCCCCGTATGGAGCCGTTCCGGTTCGGTGACGAGAACCCGTTGACCGGTACGCCGTTCTACCGCTGCTGGTTCCGTGACCTGCCCGCATCGGTGTGCGACGTGGTCGAAACCCGGTTGGGGATGAACCGGGAGTTCTGGTCCGGGCTGGTCGAGACCGGCGACATGCCGGAGTTCGTCGACCCGGACGAAGTGCACTACCGCGACACCGCCTCTCCCCCGGTCGGTGAGCCGTTCCGGTTGGACGGGGCCAACCCGCTGAACGGGAAGCGCTACGCGCATTCGCTGTACCGGGAACTGCCCGCCGACGCGGCCCTGACCGTGACCGGGATGTGGGGCTATACCTCGGAATCGTGGGATGAGTTTGTCACCGACGAGTTCCCCATCCCGGTGGTGATCGCATGACCGCCACTGTGGACACGCGGGCGTTGGTCGGGTCGCCGCTCTCGGAGGAGCAGCGGTTCGACATTCACGCGCGTGGCTTGCGGGGCAAGGGGTTCCGGGAACTTGTGCGGTCGGTGCGCGGCTGCTCGAAGCCGGTGTGGCTGGCCGGGTCGTGGCGCGTCGAACAGCCCGGCGGACAGGCCGCGGTCGTGCTGGATGAGCGCACCGGCGGCATCGCGGTCTCGTGCAACAACCGCCGTGAATCCGTCTGCCCATCGTGCGCGGCCCGCTACGCCGGGGACGCCTTCCAGCTCGTGCGGGCTGGGCTCTCCGGTGGGAAGGGGGTACCGGAGACCGTGGAGCAGAACCCGCGTCTGTTCGTGACGCTGACCGCCCCGTCATTCGGGCCGGTCCACACCCGTTCGACCACCCCGCGCGGACGGGTCCGCCGGTGCCGGTGCGGCGAGTCCCATCACGAGGCCGATTCCCGCATCGGCGGGCCTGTGGAACCGGACTCGTACGACTACACCGGCGCGGTGGTGTGGAACGCGCACGCCGGGGCGTTGTGGCACCGGTTCCGCCTCGCGCTCTCCCGTCTGATCGCGGCCTCGCTCGGCATCCGGGTCACCGATATCCCGGCCACGTTCCGGGTCTCCTACTCGAAGGTCGCCGAGTACCAGCGGCGCGGCCTGGTGCACTTCCACGCCGTAATCCGTCTCGACGGGCCCGCCGGACCACATAGCCGGCATCCCGCCGGGATCACCACGGACACGCTCGCCGACTGCATCCGAACCGCTGCCGCCTGCTCGTCGGTGGAGGTAGAGGCCACCGACACCCACGGGCCGGTCACCGTCGCCTGGGGCGAACAGGTCCAGATCGACCCCATCACCAGTGATCCCGAGAGCGAGGAAGGCGCTTCGGGGCTGGGGTCGAAGGTCGCCGGGTACATCGCGAAGTACGCCACCAAGGGCACCGGGGCCACCGCGGGCACCGATACCCGCATCCGCAACGAAACCCACATCGAAGAACTGCCGGTCTCCACGCACCACCGGGCGATGATCCGCACCGCCTGGCAACTCGGCTACCGCAGGTGGGCGCACATGCTCGGCTTCGGCGGCCACTTCCTGACCAAGTCCAAGGAGTACTCCACCACCTTCACCGCACTACGCGGCACCCGCGCCGAACACCAGCGCGCCGCGCACCTCGACGCGCTCGGCATCGCCGACACCGACGACGTCGTGATCGTCAACGACTGGGCATTCACCGGCATCGGCTGGCGCAACCAGGCAGAACGCGAGATCGCCGAAGCCGTCCGCGACAGTCACCAGTACAACCGCCACCGCTACGCCGCCGATGGCGGTGACGAACGTGGCTGACATCGACGACCGCTGGCACCGGAAAGGCCCTGACGGCGCCCAGCACCGCACCGACCGCTACGGCGTCGGCGCACGCTGGCTCCTGCGCTGGCGGGAACCGGACGGCACCCAACGCAAGAAGTCCTTCCGCCGCAAGACCGACGCTGAGCAGTACGCCACCACCGTCGAACACGGCATGATGTCGGGCTCCTACATCTCCCCCGGCGCCGGGAAGATAACCGTCGGCGAGTGGACAGCGCAGTGGCTCACCGCGCAAGCCCACGTCAAGCCGACCAGCCGGAACCGCTCGGAAGGGATCGTGCGGACGCATGTCCTGCCCAAGTGGGAGCGGGTGCGTCTCTCGGACGTGAGTCACGCGGCGGTTCAGGGCTGGATCGGCGAACTCGGTGCGGGCCTGGCTCCCGCGTCGGTGGCGAAGGTGCATCGCGTGTTCTCGCAGGTGATGGGCTGGGCGGTTCGGAACGGTCGGCTTGCCAGCAACCCGGCGGAGGGCGTGAACCTGCCTCGCGTGGTCACGACGGACCACCGCTACCTGAACCATGACCAGGTGGCACGCCTCGCCGATGCCTGCGAACCGAACGGGCTGGTGATCCGGCTCCTTGCCTACACCGGCTTGCGATGGGGTGAGATGGCGGCACTGCGCACGGCGAACGTGGACCTAGATCGCCGCCGCATCCGTGTCGCTCAGTCGGTGACGGAAGTAAGCGGGCGCTTGGAGTGGGGAACGCCGAAGAACCATGAACGACGCTCTGTCCCGCTCCCCCGCTTCCTCGCCGATCAGCTCGCGAAGCACCTGGGGGGCAAGGCCGCTGACGATCTCGTGTTCGCCTCGCCCAAGGGTGGCGTGCTGCGGGTGCGGAACTTCCGCCGTGCGGTGTTCGATCGGGCCGTTCGCGAGGTCGGTCCCGCCGGGTTCCACCCGCACGAACTTCGACACACGGCGGCTTCGCTGGCCATCGCGTCCGGCGCGGATGTGAAGCTCGTTCAGCAGATGCTCGGGCACAAGTCCGCGACGATGACGCTGGACCTCTATGGCCACCTGTTCCCGGACCGGCTGGACGACCTGGCCGACCGCATGGACGCGGCCGTGAGTGCCCCGGATGTGCCCCAGAGTGGATCATGAAAAAAGACCAGGTGCTGTGACCTGGTCTTTCGCGGTGGAGACGAGGGGAATCGAACCCCTAACCCCCGCCTTGCAAAGGCGGTGCTCTGCCAATTGAGCTACGTCCCCGTTCGGCGCCTCAGCGCCTGGCCGCCGGTGCCCGGTGCTCCCGGTCCGATGTCCGCTCAGCGGAGGTTCGGCGCGAGCTCCCGGGCGACGACCGGATGGGCCGGAGTTCGGCTCACACCTCGCCGGCGGTGGCCTCGCGCCAGAGGTCGGCCTCGGCCTTGGCTGCGCGGTTGCGGCGGACGACGAACAGAACGGCACCGGCAACGACGGCGAGTGCGAGAAGCTTCTTCATTTCCGGTCGCCTCCTAGAACGGGGCACCCGCAGAACCGCGGGCATCGGGAGAACATCCTTGAACAGGAAGGGTGGGCCTAGAAGGACTTGAACCTTCGACCTCTTCGTTATCAGCGAAGCGCTCTAACCGCCTGAGCTATAGGCCCTTGGTGTGACTCGAAGATTACACGACCGCGGAGCGAGTCCACGCAGGGGGGTCCCGGCGGGGTGGCGACCGGTTCCGGCCGCCACCCCGGTCCGGTCACTCCCGCTCGGACAGCGTGACTTCCACGCCCCCGGCGAAGTCGGCGGCCACGTTGTAGATGAACGCGCTCACCGTCGCCAGCGCCGTGAACAGCACGATGTTGATCGCCCCGATGATGGAGGCGACGCCGAACACGCGGCCCGCGCTGATCAGTTCTTCGCTGGCGGCGTCCTCCGGCGAGGTGAGCTCGGTGAACGTGCCGTTCAGCGAGTCCCACACCCCCATGCCGTCGAGCACCCCGTAGAGCACGGCGACCGCGATCATCCAGACGAAGAACATCGCGACGCTGAGCACCAGTGCCAGCTTCAGCACCGACCACGGGTCGAGCCGCTTGACCTGGAGGCTCGCCCGTCGCGGTCCCCGGCTGGGCCTGCGGGCGCTGGTGGACTGCGCGCCCGGCCGTGCGGCCGCGCCGAAGTTCACCGCGGTGCGCCCGTCAGCGCCCTGCTTCGGGATCTCGGTCCGCACGGTCTCCTGGTCGTACCCCGGCTTCGGGATGCCCTGGGTCTGCGCGGTGTCGAGCCCGGACTGGGATTCGTCGGAGCTGTCGGCCCCGGCCCCGCTGCGCTGCCACGGCGGCGGCGTCTCGGTGCCCTCGAAGGTCTCCGAACCGTTCGGCGTCGAGCTCGCCTCGCCGTTGCCGTCGGCCGCGGTCGACGTGTCGCCGTCGCCCTCGGTCGCAGCGGTCTGCCCGGTCATCACCGAGGTGTGCTGGGAGTTCTGGCCGTTGGTCGGTTCGGCATCCTGGTCACCCGGGTGCCCGTCCGGACGCTCCGGCTTCTCGGAAGATGTCACGAGAGATCCTTCATGATCGTCATCGGCGGTCGCTACTTCGTCGGCTCAGGCCCGGCGGCGTCCGGATCGGCGGCCTCGTCGGCGCTGCGCGCGATGGCCACCACCGAAGTCCCGTCGCCCAGGTTCATCAGACGCACCCCCTTCGTCTGCCTGCCTGCCTTGCGCACCTCCTTGGCGGTGGTCCGAATGACGCCGCCGGTGGAAGTGATCGCGTAGAGCTCATCGTCCAGGTCGACGATGAGCGCCCCGACAAGCCTCCCACGTTTGCGGTCGTACTGAACGGTGAGCACACCCTTGCCGCCGCGGCCCTGGACCGGGTAGTCGTCGATCTCCGTCCGCTTGGCGTAACCGCCGTCGGTGGCGACCAGGACGAACCGGCCGGCCCGGACGACGCCCATCGCGAGCAGTTCGTCGCCGGCGTTGAACCGCATGCCGAGCACGCCTGAGGTGGCGCGTCCCATGGGGCGCAGCGCCTCGTCGGTGGCGTGGAACCGGATCGACTGGCCTTCGGCGGAGACCAGCAGCAGGTCGTCCTCCTCGGAGCACAGCACCGCGCCGACCAGCTCGTCCTCGTCCTTCAGGTTCACCCCGATGAGTCCACCCGAACGGTTCGAGTCGAAGTCGGTGAGCCGCGACTTCTTCACCAGGCCCGCCTTGGTGGCCAGCACCAGGTACGGGGCGGCGGTGTAGTCCTTGATCTGCATGACCTGGGCGATGTGCTCGTCCGGCTGGAAGGCGAGCAGGTTCGCCACGTGCTGGCCGCGGGCGGTGCGGTTCGCCTCGGGCAGCTCGTAGGCCTTCGCCCGGTACACCCGGCCCTTGTTCGTGAAGAACAGCATCCAGTCGTGCGTGGAGCAGACGAAGAAGTGCGAGACGATGTCGTCCTGCTTGAGCTGCGCGCCCTGCACGCCCTTGCCGCCGCGCTTCTGCGCGCGGTACAGGTCGGTGCGGGTCCGCTTCGCGTAGCCGGTGCGGGTGATCGTGACGACGACGTCCTCGTCGGCGATGAGGTCCTCCATCGAGACCTCGCCCTCGTAGGGCACGATCTTGGTGCGGCGGTCCTCGCCGTACTTCTCGACGATCTCCATGAGCTCGTCGCGGATGATCTGCCGCTGGCGCTCCGGCTTCTCGAGGATGTCCTTGTAGTCCTCGATCTCCAGCTCCAGCTCGGCGAGCCGATCGGTGATCTTCTGGCGCTCCAGCGCGGCGAGCCGCCGCAGCTGCATCTCCAGGATCGCGTCGGCCTGCACCTCGTCGACGTCGAGCAGCCCGATCAGCCCGGTTCGCGCCTCGTCCACGGTCGGCGACCGGCGGATCAGCGCGATCACCGCGTCCAGCGCGTCCAGCGCCTTGACCAGGCCGCGCAGCACGTGGGCGCGCTCCTCGGCCTTGCGCAACCGGAAGCGGGTGCGCCGGACGATGACCTCGATCTGGTGCGTGACGTAGTACCGGATCACCTGGTCGAGGCGCAGCGTGCGCGGCACGCCCTCGACCAGCGCCAGCATGTTCACGCCGAACGTGGTCTGCAGCTGGGTGTGCTTGTAGAGGTTGTTCAGCACCACCTTCGGGATCGCGTCCCGCTTCAAGGTGACGACGATGCGCATGCCGCGGCGGCTGTTGGACTCGTCGGCGATGTCCGAGATGCCGGTGAGCTTGCCGTCGCGGTGCATGGCCGCGATGTTCTCGATCAAGTTGTCCGGGTTGACCTGGTAGGGCAGCTCGGTGACGACCAGCGAGGTGCGGCCCTTCGCGTCCTCCTCGACGGAGACGACGGAGCGCATCTTGATGGAGCCGCGGCCGGTGCGGTACGCGTCCGCGATGGCGTTGGTACCGAGGATCAGCGCCCTGGTCGGGAAGTCCGGCCCCTTGATCCGCTTGATCAGCTCTTCGAGGAGCGTCTCGTCGTCGACCTCGGGGTTCTCCAGCAGGTAGACCACGCCGTCGGCGACTTCCCGCAGGTTGTGCGGCGGGATGTTCGTCGCCATCCCGACCGCGATGCCGCTACCGCCGTTGACCAGCAGGTTCGGGATGCGGGCCGGGAGGACATCCGGCTCCTGGGTCCGACCGTCGTAGTTGTCGGAGAAGTCGACGGTGTCCTCTTCGATGTCGGCGAGCATGTGCATCGCCAACGGCTTCAACCGCGACTCGGTGTACCGCATGGCGGCCGCCGGGTCGTTGCCCGGCGAACCGAAGTTGCCCTGCCCGTCGATCAGCGGGTGCCGCATCGCCCACGGCTGCGCCAGCCGCACCAGGGTGTCGTAGATCGCCGAGTCGCCGTGCGGGTGGTAGTTGCCCATCACCTCGCCGACGACGCGGGAGCACTTCACGTAGCCCCGGTCCGGGCGGAACCCGGAGTCGTACATCGCGTACAGCACGCGGCGGTGCACCGGCTTGAGGCCGTCCCGCACGTCCGGCAGGGCGCGCGCGACGATGACGCTCATCGCGTAGTTGATGTAGGAGTTCTGCATCTCCTGCTGGATGTCGACCGGTTCTACGCGGCCGTGTTCCGGCGGCAGGATTTCCGTCACGAGTGGAGGTTCCTTTCAGGCGGGTGGGGCGGGTTCCCGCGCCGGCGCGACGCGGGCGAGCCTCCGCGGAGCTCGCCCGGGTCGCGGCGTGCCGGGCGCGTCGGCCCGGCGACGGCGGTCGGTCCCGTCCGTGCTGGCGGGTCCGGGATCAGACGTCGAGGAAGCCGACGTCCTTGGCGTTGCGCACGATGAACGAGCGGCGCGCTTCGACGTCCTCGCCCATGAGCACGCTGAACAGCTCGTCGGCGGTCGCGGCGTCGTCCAGCGAGACCTGCATGAGCAGCCGGGTGTCCGGGTCCATGGTGGTCTCCCACAGCTCCTGCGGGTTCATCTCGCCGAGGCCCTTGTAGCGCTGGATGCCGTCGTCCTTCGGCAGCTTGCGGCCGGCCGCCGCACCCGCCTCCAGCAGGCCGTCGCGCTCGCGGTCGGAGTAGGCGAACTCCGGCTCCGAGCGCGGCCACTTGATCTTGTAGAGCGGCGGGCGGGCCAGGTAGACGTGCCCGTTCTCGATCAGCGGGCGCATGAACCGGAACAGCAGGGTGAGCAGCAGGGTCCGGATGTGCTGGCCGTCGACGTCGGCGTCGGCCATCAGCACGATCTTGTGGTACCGCAGCTTCGACAGGTCGAACTCGTCGTGGATGCCGGTGCCCAGCGCGGTGATGATCGACTGGACCTCGTTGTTCTTGAGGACCTTGTCGATCCGCGCCTTCTCCACGTTGATGATCTTGCCTCGGATCGGCAGGATCGCCTGGAAGCGCGACTCCCGGCCGTCCTTCGCCGAACCGCCCGCGGAGTCGCCCTCCACGATGTAGAGCTCGCACTCGTCGGGCTGGTTGGACTGGCAGTCCTTCAGCTTGCCGGGCAGGCCGCCGATGTCCATCGCGCTCTTGCGCCGGACCAGCTCCTTCGCCCGCCGGGCCGCCATCCGCGCCTGCGCCGAGCCGACCGCCTTGTTGATGATCGTCTTGGCGTCGGCGGGGTTGCGCTCGAACCAGTCGTTGAGCCACTCGAAGGACGCCGTCTGCACGAACGACTTGACCTCGGTGTTGCCCAGCTTCGTCTTCGTCTGGCCCTCGAACTGCGGCTCCCGGACCTTCACCGACACGATCGCGGCGAGGCCTTCGCGGACGTCGTCGCCGGTGAGGCTGCCGTCCTTCTCCTTGAGGAGCTTCTTCTCCTTCGCGTAGGCGTTGACCACGCGGGTCAGCGCCGAGCGGAAGCCCTCCTCGTGGGTACCGCCCTCGTGCGTGTTGATCGTGTTCGCGAAGGTGTAGACCGACTGGTTGTAGCCGGAGTTCCACTGCATCGCGACCTCGACCTCGACGCCGGTGCCGGAGGCGCTGAAGGCGACGGCCTTCTTGTGGATCGGCTCCTTCGTCGCGTTGATGTGCTTGACGAAGTCCTCGAGCCCGCCCGGGTAGTGGAAGGTCCGCTCCTTCGCGCGCGCCACCTGGCCGCCCGCGTCCTCGCCGGACTCGTCCTCGTCGGCGATGCGCTCGTCGCGCAGCACGATGGTCAGCCCCTTGTTCAGGAACGCCATCTCCTGCAGGCGCCGGGACACCGTCTCCGCGTTGTAGCGGGTGGTCTCGAAGATGTTCGGGTCCGCCCAGAAGGTGATCGAGGTACCGGTGCGCTTGGTGCCCTCGCCCTTCTTCACGTCGCTGACCGGCTTGGAGTCCTCGTACCGCTGGCGCCACACGCTGCCGTCGCGGTAGATCTCCGCTTCCAGCGCGGACGAGAGGGCGTTCACCACCGACACGCCGACGCCGTGCAGACCACCGGAGACGGCGTAGGAGTCGCCGCCGAACTTGCCGCCCGCGTGCAGCACGGTGAGCACGACCTCCAAGGTCGGCTTCTTCTCCACGGGGTGCATGTCCACCGGGATGCCGCGGCCGTCGTCGGTGACGCGGACCCCGCCGTCGGCCAGCAGGGTCACCTCGACGGTCGTCGCGTAACCGGCCATCGCCTCGTCGACGGAGTTGTCCACCACCTCCCACACGAGGTGGTGCAGGCCGCGCTCACCGGTGGAACCGATGTACATGCCGGGACGCTTGCGGACGGCTTCCAAGCCCTCAAGCACGGTGATGGACGACGCGCTGTATTCGTTCTTCTTCGATGCCACGGGCCTCGGTGTCTCCTCGAACCGGCAATGTGTCTGGGTGGCCCGGCCGCGTCGGCGACCGCCTGCGGCGCCCGCGCACGGGCGCCGACCACGGCGGGCGCGGCTCGTCGTCCGGTCCTGGGAACGGCCGCGACCGGCGGTCGGAGCGCGGTGCGGACGTGCGGACCGGGCGTCCGGCGGCGCAGGACGCCGCACCCACCCCGACGATTCTACTGGGTGTCCCCGACAGGAGTGCGGCAAGGACACCCCTGAATTCCTCACAGAGCCGAGAACTCGGATCGGGACACCATCCGAGACCCGCGAGCGCGTCCGCGCGGCTCCTGCGCGGGCTCGTCGAGCCTCGGCTCAGCCGTAGGTGTCCCGCGGCCCGCGGCCCGGGACGTGCCGGGGTCCGTGCCGCCAGCTCGGCGCCGCAGGCCCCTGCACCTTGATCTTGCGGACCACGCCCTTGCCGACCCCGTCGGCGATGCGCTGCAGGATCTGCCGCTGCAGCAGGCGCAGCTGGGTGGCCCACGCCGTCGACTCGGCCTGCACCGTCAGCTCCCCGTCGGAGAGCGCGACCGGCTTCGTGTGCTCGGCGATGTCCCCGCCGACCAGGCCGTTCCACCGCGCGAACACCTGACCGCCGGAGAGCCGGTCGTTCCAGCCGTGCTCGGTGGCCAGCCGGGAGGCCAGCCTGCCCAGCGGCTGCGGGTCGCGTTCGTCCGCACCCGGCCCCGACCAGCGGCGCCGCCGCCGGGAGCCACCCGAGCCGAGCACGCTGCGCCGGGTGCGGCGCTGCGCCTTCGACTTCTCCTTCGCCGCCTGCAGCGCGGCCCGCGCCAGATCCGATCCGTGCAGCTCAGCGCCGTCCGAACCGGTCGCGGGAAGGTCCGCCGGACCGGTCGCGGCGGTGTCCGCTCGCTCCGCGCGCTCGCCCGATGTCATCGAGTTATCCACACCATCCACAGCCTTATCCCCAGTTGTGGGTAACTCCGGGGGATGACGTTCACCCTGCGTGTGCCGCGCGCACCGGAGGCGACCGGGAGCTCACTCGACACGGCGCACCTCCCCGTCGCGGACGTCGAAGCGGGTGCCCTTCAGCTCCTCGGGCACGTCCTCCCCCACCGCCGCGGTGACCAGCACCTGCTCGGCACCGCCGACCAGTTCGGCCAGCCGCGAACGGCGCCGCCGGTCCAGCTCCGCGAACACGTCGTCCAGGATCAGCACCGGCTCGGCGCCATCCTCGGTGAGCAGGTGGTACGAAGCCAGCCGCAACGCCAGCACGAACGACCACGATTCGCCGTGGCTCGCATAGCCCTTCGCGGGCAGCTCGCCGAGCACCAGTTCCAGGTCGTCGCGGTGCGGCCCGACCAGCGACACCCCGCGCTCCAGTTCCTGCGGCCGCACCCGTTCCAGCTCCGCGAGCAGCGCGGACTCCAGCTCGGCCCGGTCGGCGCGCTCACCCTGCGGCACCCCGTACCCGGCGGGCAGCGAGTCGCCGAGGCTGCTGCGGTAGCGCACGTCCGCGACCCGCCCGGACGGCGCGCTGTCCGTCCCGGTCTCCGCCACGCTGGCATAAGAGCTGGTCACGTGCGGGGCTAGGTCCGCCACCAGGTCCAGCCGGGCCGCCAGCAGCTCGGCGCCGTGCGCCGCGAGGTGCCCGTCCCAGACCTCCAGGGTCCGCAGGTCCGGCGCCGGACCACCCCGGCGCGCCGCGCCCGCCGACTTCAGCAGCGCGCTGCGCTGCCGCAGCACCCGCTCGTAGTCCGAGCGCACTCCCGCGTACCGCGGCGACCGCGACACCAGCAGTTCGTCCAGGAACCGGCGCCGCTCCCCCGGGTCCCCGCGCACCACCGCCAGGTCCTCCGGCGCGAACAGCACGGTGCGCAGGATGCCCAGCACGTCGCGCGGTTTGCCCGGGGCGCCGCGGTTGATCCGCGCCCGGTTCGCCTTGCCCGGCGTGATCTCCAGGTCGACCAGCAGCTCCCGGCCGCCGTTGACGACCGCAGCGCGCACGAACGCGCGCTGCGCGCCGTAGCGCACCAGCGGCGCATCGCCGGACACCCGGTGCGACCCGAGCGTGGCGACGTAGCCCAGCGCCTCGACCAGGTTCGTCTTGCCCTGGCCGTTGGACCCGACCAGCACGCTCGCCCCCGGCTCGAAGGCCAGGTCGGCCTGCGGCCACGAGCGGAAGTCGGTCACTTGCAGATGTCGGACGTACACAGCGCTCCACGGGATCTGGTCGCGCGGACGGCACCCGCACGACCGGGCGCGCGGTGAGGTGACCCGCGCGGAGTCACCTCACCGACATGTCACCTTGTCGACACGGCGACCCGGATCAGCCCTCGTTGGTCTCCACCGCGTGCCCGCCGAACTGGTTGCGCAGCGCGGCCACGGCCTTCATCGCGGGCGAGTCGTCCTGGCGGGAGGCGAACCGGGCGTAGAGCGCGGCGGTCATCACCGGGGTCGGCACCGCGTGGCGCACCGACTCCTCCACCGTCCAGCGGCCTTCGCCGGAGTCGGAGACGTAACCGCGCAGCTTCTGCAGCTCCGGGTCGTCGTCCATCGCGCGCACCAGCAGGTCCAGCAGCCAGGACCGGACCACGGTTCCCCGGCTCCAGGCCTTGATCGTCGCGGGCACGTCGGTCACCACGTCGGAGGCGGCGAGCAGCTCGAAGCCCTCGGCGTAGGCCTGCATCAGGCCGTACTCGATGCCGTTGTGCACCATCTTCGCGTAGTGCCCGGCGCCGACCGGCCCGGCGTGCGCGAAGCCCTCCGCGCGGGGGCCCTCCGGCCGCAGCGCGTCGAAGATCGGCATGGCGCGCTCGATGTCGGCGGTGTCGCCGCCCGCCATCAGCCCGTAGCCGTTGGTCGCGCCCCACACGCCGCCGGACACGCCGACGTCGACGTACTTCACGCCGTGCTCGGCGAGCAGCGCCGCGTTCGCCTGGTCCTCGGTGAACTTGGAGTTCCCGCCTTCGATGACCAGGTCACCCGCGGAGAGCACCTCGGCGAGCGCCTCGATGGTCTGCTTGGTGGGCTCGCCGTGCGGGACCATGATCCACACGATCCGCGGGCCGGTCAGCCCGCCCGCCAGGTCGGCGATCGAGGCGACGTCGCTGACCTCTTGGTTCCGGTCGTAGCCGATGACCTCGTGCCCGGCGGCCCGCAGCCGCTCGCGCATGTTGAAACCCATTCGGCCGAGACCCACAAGTCCCAGTTGCACCGGATCTTCCCCTTCGAGACTGGTTGTTGCCCGGGCCGGCCGTTCGGACGCGGCCCGGTGCCGCACGTGATCGGCGCCCGGGCGGATCGCGGCGGGCACCGGGACCACCTCAGCCCGGCAAGCGCACCGGCATCAGCAGGTAGAGGTAGCCCTCGACCACCTCACCATCCTCCCCGACCGGCTTCAGCAGCGCGGGGCGGTTGGATGTGGTGAACAGCATCTGGGCGCGGTCGGTCTTGAGCGCGCCCAGGCCGTCGAGCAGGTACGTCGGGTTGAAGGCGATGGTCAGGCCCTCGCCGTCGAGCTCGACGGGGAGCTCCTCTTCGGCGCTGCCCTCGTCATCGCCACCGGCGGTGAGCCGCAGGCCGGAGTCGGAGAACTCCAGCCGCACCTGGGTGCCGCGCTCGGCGACCAGCGACACGCGCTTGATCGCCTCGACAAGCGGGGCCACGTCGATGATCGCGGTGGCCGCGGTCTCGGACGGCAGCAGCTGGCGGTACTTCGGGAACTCCGCGTCCAGCAGCCGGGTGGTGTTCCGCCGGGTCGAGCCGGACAGGCCGAGCAGGCCGTCGCCGGACGCCAGCGAGATCTCCACCTTGGCGCCGGAGCCGCCGAGGGTCTTCGCGGACTCGGCGAGCGTCTTGGCCGGGACGAGGATCGCGGTGTCGGCGATCGACTCGTCCGGCTCCCAGGTGAACTCGCGCATCGCGAGCCGGAACCGGTCGGTGGCGACCATCGTCAGCCGGTCCGCGTTGATCTCCATGCGGACGCCGGTGAGCATCGGCAGCGTGTCGTCCCGGCCGGCGGCGACCGCGACCTGGGCGACGGCGGCCGAGAACAGGTCGCCGGGGACGGCACCCGCGCGCTCCGGCATCGCCGGGAGCTCGGGGTAGTCCTCGACCGGCATGGTCGGCAGGCTGAACCGCGAGCTGCCGCAGGTGATCGTCACCCGCGAGCCGTCCACGGTGATCTCGACGGGCCGGTTCGGCAGCGACTTGGTGATGTCGGCCAGCAACCGCCCGGAGACCAGGGTCTTGCCGGTGGAGTCGATGGAGGCCTCGGTGGTGACCTGGGCGGAGACCTCGTAGTCGAAACCGGAGATGGTCAGCGCTTCGCCGGAGCTCGCGTCCAGCAGCACCCCGCCCAGCACCGGAACCGGCGGCCGCGACGGCAGGCTGCGCGCGACCCAGGCGACGGCGTCGGCAAGACCGTCACGTTCCACGCGGATCTTCATCGATGTCCTTTCGGTTTCGGCCGAAGCCGGGTGCCGGGGAGAACGCTGCCGGCGCCGTGGGGGCGGCCGGTTCCGGGAGTGCTGTCGGTGCGGGGCTGTCGAGGTCGGTGTCCCGTTGCGTCGCCCGGGGTGCGCGACCGGAGGGCGGCACCTGGCGCGGGGCGCATCGGAACCCGTCCCACGAGAGGCCACGAGCACGCGGCTCCGGATCGGCCGTCGCGGGAGTTCCACCGTAGAGCGTTCGTCGCGATCGCCGCATCCGGGTCCTGGCTCTCGAAGCGTTCGTTCCGGGCCACCTCGCCGCGGTTGTCCACTTGTCCACCGCCCCTCTCTCTTCTTTTTTTCTTCATTCAAAAGAAAAGAAAGAGAGCAGTAGTAGTAAGGGTTGTGGGTTGTGGGGATAACCCCCGTTTTGGCTGTTCACGACACCTGGACAGCTGTGGATGGGGACTGGGGGTAACCGGTGGATGGGCTGAACGAGTCGTGGACAACTTCTGACCGACCCGAAGTTGTCCACATCGAGGCCATGTTGTCCACACCGCCATCCACAGCTGAACCCCCAGTTGTACCCAGCCCCTGCGGATGAGGGCTCCCTTTTCGGGCCTCCACCGATCGGGGTGTGGGCAGATCTGTGGGTTTCCTGTGTCCAACCGGGGTACGGCCTGTGGGCAGGTCGGCGATGGTTGTGCACAGGCTGTGCACGGATTGGGGAAAACTCCAGCTCAGGCCTGGGGATGGCGAAGCTGTGGACAGGTCGGCCTCGCGGCGGGTTTTTTGCCGGGGGTGAGGGCAAGGCCACTGCCCCTGTGCAGAAAAGTCCG
Source organism: Saccharopolyspora sp. NPDC047091 (assembly GCF_040643635.1). Lineage (NCBI taxonomy): Bacteria > Bacillati > Actinomycetota > Actinomycetes > Pseudonocardiales > Pseudonocardiaceae > Saccharopolyspora > Saccharopolyspora sp. NPDC047091. The sequence goes on along the minus strand of NZ_JBEYUS010000008.1, from coordinate 91,868 downwards.
CGCGATCCACAGCCCGATCCACCGGTTCGAGGCGCTCCGGTGGCCGACGCGGAGCTCGCAGGGGCGTTGGAGCGGCGAAATCCGTGCGGTGGGCGACCGGTTGTGCGCAGAGCGAGCGGAATTCGAGTTCTCCACAGGCTGTGCACGGCCGCCGGCACGCTCCCGAGGCGCGTCGCGACCGGATCCGGGTGCGGATTTTTCTGCGAGCGGCGGGTGCCGGGAGCCGACCGGTGCGGCAGAAAGGTTCGGCGAGCGGCTCGCGGTGGTCGCCGACCGGGGAGGTGCGGTGGTCCCGGCCGCGGACCGCGGCAGCGCGGTGCGGTCCGCCGCGGTGCCGCGAACGCCGCGACGCGGCGGACCGGTGATGGTGCGGCCACTGGTGGCGGCCGGCAGTGGCGGCAGCGCGATCGGGCGGTCGGCTTCGGCGCGGAAAGTCCGGTGCGCAGGTCCGAGGCGGAGGGCCTGGTGGGCAGGATCCGGCGCGGAGGGCCCGGTGAGATGCGGTGATCGAGCGCGGGGCCCGCGGGCCGGAGCAGCGGTCGCGCTGGTGCCCGGTGGGTCGGCCCGCGGAGATCTCGCGGGATCTTTCTGGCGCGGTAGCCGGGTCGGGTCCCCGGGGTGGGACAGAAAGGTTCCGCGCGTTCGGCCGGGAGGCCGGGTCCGGTCGCCGCCAGGTGGACCGGGCGTCCGGAACGGCCGGAGACGCGGTGCGAGCGGTGCGAGCGGTGCGAGCGGATCAAGCGCGGCGCCCCGGTCACCCCCGGGCTTCGCGCGCTACCGGGCGCGGACCGTCCACTCCCCCGTCCCCGCCGTCCCCAGCCGAGGGGTCGCCGGCCCGCCGATGTCGGCAGCGCCGACGAACCGCCCGCACCGCAGCGACTACCGGCCACTCGCTAATACGATTGAAACGTACGCCTCAGCAACAGGACGCAGCACGACCAAGTCGATCAGAGAGTCGCCTGACCTGCGTGAATGTCGGAAGGGGCGACCTCAGCCGCGAGACTGCTGCTTGATCCGGGACGTCAGTTCCTGCACCTGGTCGTACACCCGGCGCCGCTCGGCCATCTCCTTGCGGATCTTCTTGTCCGCGTGCATGACCGTCGTGTGGTCCCGGCCGCCGAAGCTCTGCCCGATCTTCGGCAGCGAGGAATCGGTGAGCTCCCGGCACAGGTACATCGCGATCTGCCGCGCCTGCGCGAGCGCCTTCGTCTTCCCCGGCCCGCACAGGTCGTCGATCGTCACCGCGAAGTACTCGGCGGTGACGCCCATGATGGTCGGCGCCGTGATCTCGGGCGTAGCCGAATCGGGGATCAGGTCGCGCAGCACGATCTCCGCCAGCTGCACGTCCACCGGCTGCCGGTTCAACGAGGCGAACGCCGTCACCCGGATCAGCGCGCCTTCGAGCTCCCGGATGTTCCGCTCGATGCGGGCGGCGATGAACTCCAGCACCTCGGCGGGGGCCGCCATCCGGTCCTGCGCCGCCTTCTTCCGGAGGATCGCGATCCGCGTCTCCAGCTCGGGAGGCTGGATGTCGGTGATCAGGCCCCACTCGAACCGGGTGCGCAGCCGGTCCTCCAGCGTGCGCAGCCCCTTCGGCGGGCGGTCCGAGGACACCACGATCTGCTTGTTCGAATTGTGCAGCGTGTTGAAGGTGTGGAAGAACTCCTCCTGGGTGCCTTCCTTGCCCTCCAAGAACTGGATGTCATCGACCAGCAGCACGTCCACGTCGCGGTAGCGGCGCTGGAACGCCACCTGCCGGTCGTCGCGCAGCGAGTTGATGAAGTCGTTCGTGAACTCCTCGGTGGACACGTAGCGCACCCGCATCCCCGGGAACAGCCGCTGCGTGTAGTGCCCCACCGCGTGCAGCAGGTGCGTCTTGCCGAGCCCGGACTCGCCCCAGATGAACAGCGGGTTGTACGCGCGCGCCGGTGCCTCCGCCGCCGCCACCGCGGCCGCGTGCGCGAACCGGTTGGACGCGCCGATCACGAAGGTGTCGAAGGTGTACTTCGCGTTCAACCTGGTCTGCGAGGTCGGCGGGCCGTTCTTCGGTGCGGTGAACGGCTGGCCCTGCTGGTGCTGCTCGGTGTGCTGGCCGCGGCCGAAGGTCGGCCACACGTTCGCCTCGGTCGGAGTCGTGTCCTCCTGGTCGGCGGACTCGTCCTCGACGTCGGCCTCGTGGTCCTGGTCGGCGGGGGATTCCGGCGCCGACGGCCACTTCTGCTCCGGGGCGCGTTCCGGTTCCGGCTGGTAGTCGGCGTACTGCTGCTCGGAGCCGTACTGCGGTTCCGGCGCGTACGCGGTCTCCGGAGCGCCCCGGGAGTCCAGGGAGTACGGCACTTCCGGCGGGTACGAGGTCTGGTGGGAGTACTGCGCACCGACCTGCTCGTTCGGCAGCGAGCCGCTGATCGAACCGCCGTGCGCGCCGTTGCCGAACGCCTCCGGCCGCCGCGGCTGCGCCGAGTAGTTCGACGGTCCGGTCGCGATGTACGGGGAGGAGTCGTAGGCGATGCCGAACGTCGTGGGCCGCTCCGCGGGTTCGCCCGTGCGGGCCGGTGGCTCCGGGCGGGCCTCGGGAGCGGCGATCGGGCGGGTCGGCGCGGGTACCGCGGTGTCCACCTTGACGGCGAGCGACACCTCGCGGCCCAGCCGGCGGGACAGCGCGTCGGTGATCGGATCGCGCAGGGCGCGCTCGATCGCTTCCTTCGCGAAATCACTGGGGGCGGCTAGCAGTGCCGTACCATCCAGCAGGCCGATCGGGCGGGTCACGCGCATCCACGCGCGTTGTTGCGGCGACAGCGTGCCCGAGGACAACTCCAGCACCACTTCGTCCCAGACCCGACCAAGCTCGGTTTGGTGGTCGGTCACCCCTGCGCTCCCCTCACCGGCACGTGACCCGCACCGTTGACTCCCACACCTCGGCAAGTGCGGCGTCGCCGGCGCGGGGTGATGAACTCGCTCCGCGCACGCCCGGACAAGGTGTCCACAGAGTTATCCACAGCTGTGCATGAAGGTACGGCAGCGAACCTCGGACGTCCCCCCTGGGTCCCCGCCGGTACCTGCGATCCTGGTGGTGCCCTTGCGCGCCGCATCGATGCGCAGTGCGGACGGCTCCCACGCCGCCGGGCGCGCATCGCAGAAGGGACAACCTAACAAGGTCGAGATCGCCTCACAAGGCGGGTGGTCCCAGCCGTCCGGGACCGCACCGGCGCTGCTGAGACCCCCGGTGACCGAGCATCCGGGCAGGTGGCGTAGCCTCGTGCAGTCCCCCGCCGCACGAGCGGGAATGTCGCCGCGCTTGGATTTCGGCTGAAGTCCCGGCGCAGCGCGCGAGGCGCCGCCGGTGCCGCCGCGTGCAGACTCCCCTCGTACCACCGGGGGGTGAGCTCGACACGATGGCCGCTACGGCGGGCGGGGACATCTTGACCGAGCCATCGGGCCGAGCACGTGCCTGTTCCAACGGGCCTGAAGTAACGGGAGATCCACCGTGAGCAAGGGCAAGCGCACCTTCCAACCGAACAACCGTCGCCGTGCCCGCAAGCACGGGTTCCGGCTGCGCATGCGCACCCGCGCCGGTCGCGCCATCGTGTCCGCGCGTCGCCGCAGGGGCCGTGCCTCGCTGACCGCCTGATCATCGGTTCGTGCTGCCCGCGGCCGCCCGGCTGACCTCCAGCCAGGACTTTCGCCTGGCGGTCCGTCGTGGCCGCCGTGCGGGGCGCGCCCGATTGGTGGTGCACCTGCTGGTGCCGAACGCGGCGCCCCGGACCGAGGTCCGCGGCGCCGCTCCTGAGCACGTCCACCAGGTGAACCGCGCAGGCGTGGACCGGCACGACGGGACCACGGCGGCGCACCCCGCGGCCGACGAGCTAGCGGGGCGCGCCGAACCGAACCAGGGACCGCGGCCGGACTCGGACATCGAACCCACTCGGGACATCGGGGAACCGGCCCGCGTGGGTTTTGTCGTGAGCAAGGCCGTGGGCAACGCGGTGCTGCGGCACCGCGTGACCAGGCGGCTCCGGCACCTGATGCGGGACCGCCTCGCCGTGCTGCCCGCTGGCACACTGGTGGTGGTGCGCGCACTCCCCCCGGCCGCGACCGCATCGAGCAGTGATCTCGGGTCGGACCTCGACGCGGCGCTGCGCAAGCTGCGCGTGGCGCGCGGCGGTCCGTAGATGGCGCTGGAGGTCCCGGATGTCGGACACGCTGGACAGCGGTGAGCGGGTTCGTCCGAGCCCGGCCGCGTGGCTGCTGCTCGGCCCGGTGCACGTCTACCGGAAGATCATCTCGCCGCTGCTGCCCCCGACCTGCCGGTTCTACCCGAGCTGCAGCGCTTACGCGGTCGAGGCGCTGACGGTGCACGGAGCGTTCTACGGCAGCTGGCTCACCGTGCGGCGGTTGTTGCGCTGCGGCCCCTGGCACCCTGGCGGCTTCGACTACGTCCCACCCCGGCGGGACCGCTCCGGCGGGACGGTGGCCGAGCCGGGCGCAGCGCCCCGACCCCCCGCGGAGGACTAGTGCTCGACTTCATCAACTACCCGGTCTCGGCGATCCTCTGGTTCTGGCACGAGGTCTTCGGCTTCGTGCTGGACCCGGCCAGCGGGTACGCCTGGGCGCTGTCCGTGGTCTTCCTCGTCTTCACCCTGCGCGCGCTGCTGTTCAAGCCGTTCGTGCACCAGGTGCGTTCGATGAAGAAGATGCAGGAGTTCGCTCCGCAGGTCCGCGCGCTCCAGGAGAAGCACGGGCACGACAAGCAGCAGCTCGCGCAGGAGATGCAGAAGCTCCAGCAGGAGCAGGGCTTCAACCCGATCTCCGGCTGCCTGCCGATGCTGGTGCAGGTGCCGGTCTTCTTCGGCCTGTTCCACGTGCTCAACGGGTTCCGCCCCGGGGCACCTTCGAACTTCGTGTTCGGTCCCGAGGACGTCGCCTCCTTCGTCTCCGCCGACCTGTTCGGCGCGAAGCTGTCGAACACGATCAGCCAGGCTCCGGACGTGCTCGCGAGCTTCGGCACGGACCGCCTGTCGATGCTCCTGGTCGGGGTGCCGCTGATGGTCGCCGCGGCCATCGCCACCCACTTCACCTCCCGGCACTCGGTGCAGCGCCAGACGCCGGAGGCGGCGGCGAACCCGCAGACCGAGATCATGAACCGGATGGTGCTCTGGGTCTTCCCGATGTTCGCCATCATCGGCGGCCCGTTCCTGCCGCTGGCGATCCTGCTCTACTGGCTGGCCAACAACTTCTGGACCCTGGGGCAGCAGCGGATCGTCTACAGCCGCATCGACCGCGAGGAAGCGGCGGCCGCGCCGGCGGTCGTAGACGGCGCCACCGTCACCGCGCCGACCGCCGAGACCGCCGAGACCGCGGCGCTCGAGGCGAAACCGGCCGCCGCGGAAGCGGACGAGCCCGCGGCCCAGGACGCGACCGAGGCCCCCTCCCCCGCGCGCCCGGCCGCCGACGCAGACCAACCCGGTGATGCTCCCGGGGTGTTCGAAGACCGTTCCCGCGACAGTCGGCCGGACGAGTCCCGCTGACCGACGTCGCGTACCCCTGGAGAGGAGACGCCCAGTGTCTGAAACCGTGCAGGAGCCGACCAAGGTCGAGGAGTCGGCGGAGTCCACGCCGAACGCCGACCAGGAGCGCAGCAATACCGAGACGCTGCTCGTCCAGGAGGGCGACGTGGCCGGTGACTACCTGGAGCGGCTGCTCGACCTGCTGGACTACGACGGGGACATCGACCTCGACGTGGAGGCCGGTCGTGCGGTGGTGAGCATCGACGGCGGTAGCGACCTGGAGCACCTGGTCGGGTCGCGCGGTCAGGTGCTGGAGGCGCTGCAAGAGCTGACCCGGCTCGCCGTGCAGCAGGACACCGGAGTGCGCAGCCGGCTGATGCTGGACGTGGCCGGCTGGCGCGCGGGCCGTCGCGAGGAGCTCACCAACCTCGGTCGCACGACCGCGGAAGAGGTGCTGTCCTCCGGCGAGGAGACCCGCCTCCGTCCGATGACCCCGTTCGAGCGGAAGATCATCCACGACGCCGTCGCGGCGGTCGACGGAGTGCACAGCGAGAGCGAAGGCGAAGAGCCGAGCCGCAAGGTCGTCGTCTACAAGTCGAACTGACCTCCCCTCCCCCGCGACGCGCGGGATGGACCAAGGCGCCCGGTCGGGATCTCCCGGCCGGGCGCCTTCGCGTTCGGCGGATGTTCCACGTGGCACCAGGCATCGCGAACCCGTCGTGTTTCACGTGAAACCAGGCGCGGGAGCAAGACCGACTTCGGGCTGAGATGATGATGTGGGCCGCGCGGACCGCCTGATCCGAGTCCGCGTTTCACGTGAAACCAGCGCGCCGATCATCGAGCCCGTTCCACGTGAAACAACTCCGTACCGACTTGGTGGACGCGCCCCCGTTTCACGTGAAACAACGACAGCAGGGTGGAAGACTGTGACCGCAGCAGAAGGTGATCCGATCCCGGTTCCGGCGGCCGCGCAAGCGATCTTCGGTGATCGTCTTCCGGGGGCGGAGCGGTTCGCGACGATGCTCGCCGAGGAAGGCGTGCGGCGAGGATTGATCGGTCCGCGGGAACTCCCCCGGATCTGGGACCGCCATCTGTTGAACTCCGCGGTACTCGCGGAGTTGCTGCCACCGAATTGCCGTGTCGTGGACGTAGGCTCAGGGGCGGGGCTGCCGGGCATTCCGCTGGCGATCGCTTGCCCCGATGTCGAGCTGGTTCTGCTGGAGCCGATGGCTCGACGAGTGGCCTGGCTGCGGGAAGTCGTCGAGGAACTGGATCTCTCCGTCGAGGTGGTGCGTGGGCGTGCCGAGGAAGGCCCGGTACGTGATCGGCTCGCCGATCAGGACGTGGTCACCGCGCGCGCCGTGGCGCCGCTGGAACGGCTCTCGGCCTGGTGCCTCCCCCTGTTGCGTCCCGGCGGGCGGATGCTCGCGTTGAAGGGATCGACCGCGGCGGAAGAGCTGGAACGCGATGCGGACGCCGTCCGGGCGGCGGGTGGCAGCCCCGGTGAAGTGTTGTCGTGCGGCGACAACGTGCTCGATGTGCCGACGACGGTCGTCGTCGTGGAGCGGGTATCCCAGAAAGCGCCCGGTCGGCGTCGTGACGGCGGCCGTAGAGCGAGGAAGGATCGTGGACGGTGACGGAGTCGAACGGAGCGGATCGTGTTTCACGTGAAACGAAGGGGCGCGTGATGGGTTCCATGCGTTTTCCTTCTGGCGCGGAAGAACGCGGTCAGCAAGCGAGTGAAGCCTTCCCGGCGGACGGCGTGGGCTGGACTCCGATCATGGAAGAGGCTCAGCGCGCGACCCGGGTGCTGCACCCCGAGACGATGCAGCTCCCCCGCCCGGATCGGCGGCGCATCCTCACCGTCGCCAACCAGAAGGGCGGCGTCGGCAAGACGACGAGCACGGTGAACCTCGCCGCCGGACTGGCGGTGCAGGGGCTGAAGGTGCTCGTGATCGACCTCGACCCGCAGGGGAACGCCAGCACCGCGCTCGGCGTGGACCACCGGTCCGGTGTCCCCTCGGTGTACGAGGTGCTGCTCGGCGAGATCAGCATCGCGGACGCCGCGGCGCAGAGCACCGAATCGCCGAACCTGTACTGCGTGCCGGCGACGCTCGACCTGGCTGGCTCGGAGATCGAGCTGGTGTCGATGGTCGCCCGCGAGGGGCGGCTCAAGGAGGCGCTGAAGTCCGAGGCGATCGAGCAGATCGCCCCCGACTACGTCTTCATCGATTGCCCGCCGTCGCTCGGCCTGCTCACGGTGAACGCGATGGTGGCCGCGCACGAGGTGCTGATCCCGATCCAGTGCGAGTACTACGCGCTGGAGGGTCTCGGGCAGCTGCTGCGCAACATCGAGCTGGTGCAGGCGCACCTGAACCCGGCGCTGTGGGTGTCGACGATCCTGCTGACGATGTACGACGGCCGCACCAAGCTGGCGGACCAGGTGACGAACGAGGTGCGCAGCCACTTCGGCGAGCTGACGCTGCGGACGGTCATCCCGCGCAGCGTGAAGATCTCCGAAGCGCCCGGGTTCGGCAAGACGGTGCTGAACTACGATCCCGGTTCGCGGGGTTCGATGAGCTACCTGGATGCGGCGAAGGAGATCGCCGAGCGGGGTGTGGAGAGGAAGACGGCATGACCGAACGCAAGGGTGGTCTGGGGCGAGGCCTCGCGGCGCTGATCCCGAGCGGTCCTCCCGCGGAGAGCGGCGGCGGCTCCACCGGAGTCTCCGTGCGCGGCGCCGGCTTCACCCCACCCCCCTCCCCCGCCCCGGGGGACGGCGCGAGCGCGCCGGAGCCGGTTTCACGTGAAACCGGCGGCGGAACGGTGGCGGGTGCGACCTACCGGGAGGTCGTGACCGCGTCCATCACGCCGAACCCGCGGCAGCCGCGGCAGGTCTTCGACGAGGAGGCGCTGTCCGAGCTGGAGCACTCGATCCGCGAGTTCGGCCTGATGCAGCCGATCGTGGTGCGGGAGATCGAGTCCGGCCAGTACGAGCTCATCATGGGCGAGCGCCGCTGGCGCGCGTCGCAGCGAGCCGGGCTGGAGGTCATTCCCGCGATCGTCCGCGAGACGGCGGATGACGCGCTGCTGCGGGACGCCCTGCTGGAGAACATCCACCGGGTGCAGCTGAACCCGCTCGAAGAGGCGGCCGCGTACCAGCAGCTGCTGGACGAGTTCGACGTGACGCACGACGAGCTGGCGGAGCGGATCGGTCGCAGCCGTCCGGTCATCACGAACACGATCCGCCTGCTCCGGCTGCCGATGCCGGTGCAGCGCCGGGTCGCTGCCGGGGTGCTCTCGGCGGGGCACGCGCGGGCGTTGCTCGCTCTGGACGACGCGGGCGGCCAGGAGGAGTTGGCGTCGCGGATCATCGCCGAGGGGTTGTCCGTGCGGGCGACCGAGGAGGCGGTGACGCTCAAGAAGAGCGAGGGGCCGGCGAAGCAGAAGGCGGCGCCGCGGAAGCAGCTGCAGTCCCCCGGCTTGCAGGGGTTGGCGGAGAAGCTGTCCGATCGCTTCGACACCAAGGTCAAGGTCGATCTGGGCAAGCGGAAGGGCCGGATCGTCGTGGAGTTCGGTTCGGTGGACGACTTGGAGCGGCTGGCCGAGTTGTTGTTGCCGGGAGAGGCCGACAAGCTCCGCGAAATCCGGGAGGGATGACACCGGGGTCTTTCGTCACGGTGACGATCACCGTTTTGGGCGATATGACCGGATAGTCGAACGGTCACCGCTGACCCCGATCCCCCGGCACGGCGGGCCCCGGAATTGCTCGGGGCCGCAGCCGATCACTCCGACTCCGCGTACTCCGACGCGGCGGTCGGGACCTGAACGAAGAAGAGCCGCCGATGTCGCAACATCGGCGGCTCCTGCTTTCAACGGCGGATCTCCCGCGAACTCATCGAGCGAGAGACGTTCGCCGTTTCACGTGAAACATGCGCTCAGTTCCCGCGTGCGATCGCCTTCTCCACCAGTCCGGCGAACACCTCGCCGAGCGATCGGTCCGCGGCCTCCACGGCCATCGGGAACAGCGAGGTCTCCGTCAGGCCCGGCGACACGTTCACTTCGAGGAAGTGCGGCACCCCGTCCTGGTCGATGATCGCGTCGGTGCGGGACACGTCGCGCAGCCCGAGCAGGCGGTGCGCCGCGACCGCCAGCTCGCCCGCGCGGGCGGCGACGTCCGGCGCCAGGTCGGCGGGAGCCTCGTAGCTGGTGAGCCCCGCGGTGTAGCGAGCGGTGTAGTCGTACACGCCGTCGGCCGCCTCGATCCGCACCGCGGGCAGCGCCTCCGGTCCGTCCGCGGTGTCGACGACGCTGATCGCGACCTCGACGCCTTCCACGAACCGCTCGACGAGCACGGTGTCGCCGTAGGCCAGCGCGCCCACCATCGCCGAGGGCAGCTCCGAGGCATCCCGGACGACCCGGGCGCCGAGCGCCGACCCGCCCTGGTCCGGCTTCAGCATCAGCGGCAGGCCGAGCTTGGCCACCAGCGCGTCCAGCACCGCCTGCGCGCCGAGCTCGCGGAACGTGGCGTGCGGCAGCACCACCCAGTCCGGCGTGCTCAGGCCGGCGCGGGCCAGTTCGGCCTTGGCGGTCGGCTTGTCCCAGGCGCGGCGGCAGGCGCGCGGATCGGTGCCCACGTACGGGACGCCGAGCATGTCCAGCACGGACTGCACCGCGCCGTTCTCCCCTTCGCCGCCGTGCAGCGCGATGACCACGGCATCCGGCCGTTCGTCCTGGACGCGCGCGACGAGGCGGGAGTCGGCGTCCCACTCCCCCACGGTCATTCCGACGGAGCGCAGCGCGGTGGACAACCGCCTCCCGGAGCGCAACGACACCTCGCGCTCGTGCGACAACCCACCGGACAGCACGGCGACCCAACGATCGGACACTGGTCGAACTCCCCTGAAAGTAAGAGTCCACTGCGCACCGAGTGCGCAGTGGACCGATCGAATCGTGCGGCAGGACCCGAGGTTACGCCGTGTCGGGAGAGGGGGCTTCGGGCCCGGACACCGCGCGCTGCGGCACGGTGCCGAAGGTCCGCACCAGCTCCATCTCGTCGGTCAGCGTGTTCGCGAGCCTGCGGACGCCCTCCCGGATGCGTTCCGGCGTCGGGTAGCAGTACGACAGCCGCATCTGCCGGGAGCCCAGCGAGTCCGCGTAGAAGCCGGTGCCGGACGCGTAGGCGACTCGCTGCGTCACGGCGCGCGGCAGCATCGCCTTGGTGTCCACGCCTTCCGGCGCGGTGAGCCACACGTAGAACCCGCCGTCCGGCTTGGTCCAGGTGCAGCCTTCCGGCATGTGCTGTTCGAGCGCGCCGAGCATCGCGTCGCGGCGCTCCCGGTACTGCTCGCGGAAGGTCTTGATCTGGCCCTTCCAGTCGTGTGTGGCGAGGTAGCGGGACACGATCATCTGGTTCAGCGTGGGCGGGCACAGCGTCGCCGACTCGGCGGCGAGGACCAGCTTCTCCCGCACCGCGTGCGGGGCGAGCACCCAGCCGACGCGGAGCCCGGAGGCGAAGGTCTTGGAGAACGAGCCCAGGTAGACCACGTTGTCCGGGTCGAGGCTGCGCAGCGCCGGGTAGATCTGCCCCTCGAAGCCGAGCAGGCCGTACGGGTTGTCCTCCAGCACCAGGATGTCGTGCCGGCGGCAGATCTCGAGGATCTCGGCGCGGCGCTCCACGGCGAGCGTGACGCCGCCGGGGTTGTGGAAGTTCGGAATGGTGTAGAGGAACTTGATGCGCTCCCCGCGCGCGGTGACCTCGGCGATCGCGTGCCGCAGCGCCTCGGGCTGCAGGCCGTCGTCGTCCATCGCCACGTGCACGACCTTGGCCTGGTAGGCGGCGAAGGAACCGAGCGCGCCGACGTAGGACGGTCCTTCGGCGAGGACGACGTCGCCCGGGTCGCAGAACAGCCTGGTCACCATGTCCAGGGCCATCTGGGAGCCGACGGTGACCATCACGTCGTCCGGGTGACCGTTGATCCCCTCGGCGGCCATGATCTCGCAGATCTGCTCGCGCAGTTCCGGCACGCCGTGCGCGGAGCCGTACTGCAGCGCGGCCTGGCCGTCGACGGCGATGAGCCGGGAGACCTCGGCGGCGAGCGAGTCCAGCGGCAGGGCGGCGAGGTTCGGCATCCCGCCGGCGAGCGAGACGACCTCGGGGCGGCTCGCCACGGCGAACAGTGCCCGGATCTCCGATGCGGTCATGCCTGCGGTGCGCTGGGCGTAGCGGTCGCGGTGCGCGTCGAGGTTGCGCGCCGCTCCTGCCTGCTGCACCGCTGCCTCCTGCTGGGGGCCGGGCTGCTGCTGATCGGTCGGGTTGCTGCCGTGATCGGACATTCCGCGCTCCGGTGGATCGGGTGTGCGCTGTAGTGATCGTCTCCTGTTACCGCTAGGTGACGGTCGCGCGAGTCTATCTGTGCTATCGCGTCCGGCGGTGGCTTGTGTAACGGGCGCCTCGCACAAACCGGCTTGACGGTAACCCATCTCACCATTTCGGGGGACGCTGGGAAGGACGAGATGCTTCCGGCGGTCGGTGGCGTCGGCTTATCCTTGCGGCAGCCCCACCTGCCGTGCGTGGGTTCTGGCGGATTGCAGGGGAGGTCAGGGTGTCGCGACGCGTCGTAGGCGTCACGCTGGACAACCTCGACCACTTGCCACCGAAGTGCCGTCGCTGCGTGTTCTGGGAACTCGCGCCGCACATCCGGGAGCAGGCCGAGGAGTTCGGCGAGACCGGTCTCGAGAAGGAGGCCTGGGTCTCCAACGTGCTGCTGGACTGGGGGTCCTGCGGTCGGGTGCTCTACGTCGACGACGTACCCGCCGGTTACGCGCTGTACGCCCCGCCCGCCGCCGTGCCGCGGGCCTCGGCGTTCCCGTCCGGTCCGGTCAGCGCGGACGCGGTGCTGCTCACCTCGCTGCGGGTGATGCCGGACTTCGAGGACGGCGGCCTGGGCCGGGTACTGCTGCAGAACGTGGCGAAGGACCTGACGAAGCGCGGCGTCCGCGCGATCGAGGCGTTCGGGGACCTGCACGAAGAGGCCGACAGCTGCGTGGTCCCCGCGGGGTTCCTGCAGCAGGTCGGGTTCAAGACGGTCCGCCAGCACCCGAAGTGGCCGCGGTTGCGGCTGGAGCTGCGCACCGCGATCTCCTGGAAGGAAGACGTCGAAGCGGCCCTGGAACGGCTGCTCAGCACGGTGTCGGTGAAAACGGCGGAGCCGGCCCTCGGGTGAGCCGTCGAGCCCGGTGTCGCGACCGGCTCCGCGCTGCGAACGGTGCTCAGGCGCCTTCGGCGCGGGTGAGCTCGTGCCGGAGCAGGTCGTCGAAGGTGAAGGTGCCCGTCGGCTGGTCGTCCTTGCCGAGCAGGTAGAGCCGCTTCACCGCGACCAGCAGGCCCTCGGCGATGATGTCCCGGAACGCGGGGTCGAGCAGCCGCCGCCGGTCCTCCGGGTTGGTCAGGTAGCCGATTTCGGTGCGCACTGCGGGCATCCGGGTGAGGCGCAGGACTTCCCACGTCTTCGGGTGGATGCGGCAGTCGAGCATGCCGGTGCGCGCCACGATCTCGCGCTGCAGGAACCCGGCCAGCGCCTCCCCCACCGTGGACGTGGTGCCGTTGCCGGTGCCGAAGTGGAAGCTGGCGACGCCCTGGGCGGCCGGAGCCGGGTTGGCGTCCATGTGCAGCGACAGGAACAGGTCGGCGCCCGCCTCGTTCGCGAAGCTCGCCCGGTCCGCTTCCGGCGGGCAGGAGTGCGGCCCGCGGGTGATCAGCGCTTCCATGCCGGTGGCGACCATGCGGCCTTCGAGCCTGCGCGCCAGGTCCCAGGCGATGTCGGCCTCGTTGACGCCGCCGACGGCGACGCCGCGGTCGGTGCCGCCGTGCCCGGGGTCCAGCACGATGCGCTTGCCGCGCAGCAGCGGACCGGCGCGGCGCACCTTCTCCTGTTCCCGCAGGTAGACGGGACGACCACCGCGGACCTTGGGGGCGAGCTGCTTGAGCGCCCGCAGCGTGCCCGGGCCGCAGATGCCGTCGGCGTTGAGCCCGTAGTCCCGCTGGAAGCTGCGCAGCGCGTGCTCGGTCTGCCAGCCGAAGATGCCGTCGGGCCTGCCCGCGTCGAAGCCGAGTTCCAGCAGCCGCTCCTGCAGCGCGAACACGTCGTCGCCGCTGATCGGCTTGGACACCAGGTAGGCCAGCGAGCGGTCACCGAGCCGCCAGCGCGCGTCGATCAGCGCGCGGTACGTGGCGGGGCCGACGACGCCGTCGGTGATCAGCCCGCGTCGCTGCTGGAAGAGGCGCACCGCGTGTTCCACCGCTGCGTCGAAGTGCGCGGGACCGGAAGCGGTTCCGTTTGGGGGGGCCGGTAGGAGACCCAGCGCAGCAAGGGTGTTCCTGATCTCGGCAACGGCCGGACCGACGTCACCGCGGTGGAGCAGCTGCATGCACTCCTCGCTCGATTCAGGCGCCGGACGGATCCCGGCGCGTAGGACGGTCGTACTCCCCCGAATGTCCACTTTTGGGTGGAAGGGTTCGGATGCGAACCCATCGGCTCATTGTGCCTTGCCTGCATTGCAGCGGCGCTGCGGGCCGCTCGCAGCGCGCTGCGCACGGCGTGACCTCGCGCCTACCGGCGAGAACGACGAAACCCCGCGCGCCTCCGCACGAGGGCGGGGCGGGCGGGGTTCCGGCCGGTGCGACGGGTCAGCGACGCGTCACAGGTAGTCCTCCAGGTCGGACAGCAGCGCGGCCTTCGGCTTGGCGCCGACGATCTGCTTGACCGGCTCACCCTTCGAGAACAGCAGCAGGGTGGGCACGCTCATCACCTGGTAGTCGCGGGCGATCGACGGGTTCTTGTCGATGTCCAGCTTGGCGACCGTGATGCCCGGGTTCTCGGCGGCGATCTCTTCCAGGACGGGCGCGACCATCTTGCACGGGCCGCACCAGGTCGCCCAGAAGTCGACGAGAACGGGCTGGTCGCTGCCCAGCACGTCGGTCTTGAACGAGTCGGCGTCGACGGTCACGGTGTTGTTCCCGGCCATGTTCATCTCCCTCGGTGGAAATCAGCTGTCGGTGGCGCGTTGGCTCAGCGCGCTGCCGCGGTCTCGGCGGCCGGCGCGTAGCCGCCGCCCTCGTGCTCGGGCGCGACGTGCGCGGCCTCGCTCATCTCGTTCTCGGCGAGCCACCGCTCCGCGTCCATCGCCGCCGAGCAGCCGGAGCCCGCGGCGGTGATGGCCTGCCGGTAGGTGTGGTCGACGAGGTCGCCCGCGGCGAACACGCCGGGGATGCCGGTGCGGGTCGTGGGCTGCTGCACGGCGACGTAGCCCTCGTCGTCCACCTCGACCTGGTCGCGCACGAGTTCGCTGCGCGGGTCGTGGCCGATGGCGACGAACATGCCGGTCACGTCCAGCTGAGATTCCTCGCCGGTGCTCGTGTCCAGCAGCTTCAGACCGGTGACGGAGCTGTCGCCCAGCACCTCGGTCACCGCGGCGTTCGTGCGCCAGCGGATCTTCTCGTTGGCCTTGGCCCGCTCCAGCATGATCTTGGAGGCGCGGAACTCGTCGCGGCGGTGGATGATCGTCACCGAGTCGGCGAACTTGGTGAGGAACGTGGCCTCCTCCATCGCCGAGTCGCCGCCGCCGATCACGGCGATGTGCTGCTCGCGGAAGAAGAAGCCGTCGCAGGTGGCGCAGGAGGACACGCCGCGGCCGAGGAGCTTCTCCTCGCCGGGGATGCCCAGGTAGCGGGCGGCGGCGCCCATCGCCAGGACGATCGCCTTGGCGCGGTACTCGACGCCGTTGGCGGTGACCTTCTTCACCTCGCCTGCGAGGTCGATGTGCTCGACGTCCTCGGCGCGCAGCTCACCTCCGAACCGCTTCGCCTGCTCCCGCATCTGCTCCATGAGCTCGGGGCCCATGATGCCGTCCCGGAAACCCGGGTAGTTCTCCACTTCGGTGGTCGTCATCAGCGCGCCACCGAACTGCGTGCCCTCGAAGACCAGTGGCTCCAGCTCGGCCCGCGCGGCGTACACCGCGGCGGTGTAGCCCGCAGGGCCGGAGCCCACGATGATGAGGTTGCGGACGTCGTCGCTCACCGCGCCCCTTTCGTTGTCGCGTGCCGCCCGCCGCGCAGGACGCGCGAGCGTATCCGGGTCAACGCGATCCTAAGCGCCTGTGTTCCCGGCGCCGTCGGCCGTGACGAGCGCGACTCCTCAGCGTCCGCCGAGGGTGCTGTCCGAGATCGTCGCGGCCTGGTTCGGCCCGCACTCCTGGCCGACGATGAGGATGCGGAACTTCCCGATGCCGCCGCCGGGCAGCACCAGCGCCCGCGCCGGCTTGCCGTCGATGGTGACGTCCCGGGCGCCGAGCGGATTCCCGCTGGTGACGCCGTTGGCCTGCAGGCAGCCGAGCAGGCGCGCCGGATCGGTGAGCTCCCCGTACTGCTCGGAGGAGAGCGCAGGGCCGAGCTGGCTCGCGGGCAGCGTGTCGCCGCCGCGCAGCGCCAGCGGTGGCGGGCCGTCCGCGGCGGGCGTGCCCTCCGGCCGACCGGCCTGCGGGGTGCCGCCGTCCGGGGAACCACCGCCCAGGGTGGACGTGCCCAGCACGACGATCCCGGTGACGGCCGCGGCGGCGGTGATCAGGCCCGTCGTCCAGCCGACGCGCTTGCGCCTGCGGGCGCGGGCGGCCGCGAGGTCGAGCACGGGGGCCGGTTCCGGCGTGGCCGGTTCGGGCCGGGCGTTCCCGGACCAGGATGCCGCGAATCCGGCTGCCTCGGGTGCCGGTGCGGTGTCCGCCGGCCATGCGTCGAGTTCGGCGCGCAGCGCGTCGTCGAGCCTGGCCGCGACGTCCGCGGGCATCGCGGGCGACGGGACCTCCGGCGCCGGTTCCTTGAGGTCTTCGAGACCGCGGAGGTCGGAGGCGGTCGCGTCCAGCGCGGCGAGCAGCGCGCTCGCCTCCGGATCTTCCCGGAGGCGCGGCAGCAGCTGCTCGGCCGTCTCCGGATCCAGCGCACCCGCGTGCAGGTCCGCCACCAGATCCAGCGACCACGGCGGGCCTTGCGGCGTGTCGGGGCGCCGTTCTTCGCCGCTCATCGTCCCTCCCGTCGACGCTTGGCGTTGGCGTCATCTGGGACGTTCGCATCCGCACTCGGGTTCCGCAGGTGCCCCAGAAGTTTCGCCAGCTTCACCCGCCCGCGGGCGCAGCGGCTCTTCACGGTGCCCTCGGCGATGCCGAGCGCGGCCGCCGTGTCGGTCACCGAGTAGCCCTCGACGTCGACGAGGACGATCGGGGCGCGCTGCTCCTCCGGGAGGGCGGCCAGCGCTTCCTGCACGGCCATCCGGGTGTCCTGCTCCTCGATCGCGTCGCGCGGAACGGCCGGCTCGGCCGGTCCGGTGTCGGGTAACGGCACCGTCGGTCTCGCTTGGCGGCGCCGGATGCGGTCCAGGCAGGCGTTCACCACGATCCGGTGCAACCAGGTGGTGACCTGCGATTCGGCCCGGAACGATCCGGCGTTGCGGAAAGCGGAGATCATCGCGTCCTGCAGCGCGTCGGAGGCCTCCTCGTGATCGCGCATCGTCCGCAGCGCGACCGCCCACAACCGGTCCCGGTGCTTGCGGAAGAGCGCGGCGAACGCGTCACGATCGCCGTTGACGTGCGCCGCGAGGAGCTCGGCGTCCGTTCTCTCGGGGGCAGACACGGTTCAGCACTCTACTGATCGTGATACCGCCCACGAGCACCGCGCCGCGGCGGTGCGCTCCCGCGCGGGACCGGGATCGTGGCGATCCCGCGCGGGCCGAGCAGCGCGCCAGGTCAGGCGGCCGAGCCGGAGAGGGTGATCTCGTTGATCCGGCTCTGGAACTTGCCCCCGGACGGGGCGAGCTGGGTCAGCCACACGATCACGTGCTGGGTGGGCTGCGCCGCTTCGATCGGGATGGTGGTCTGCCCCGCGGACAACGTCTGCTGGCCGATCACCTTGCTGGAGTTCAGGTCGGGGCTGGTGCCGTCCGCCGCGCGGATCTCCACCACGGTCCCCGCGCTGGGCGAGTCGATGACCACTTCGCGCAGCGTCGTCGGCGACGCGAAGGTGAGCACGGCGCCCGTGCCCGTCTTGAACCCGCCGCCGAGCTGGTCGTTGTAGGAGTCGGTGGCCCAGGAGGTCGCCGGGTCGCCGTCGTACAGGTTGCCGAGCTTGCCGGGGCTGTCCGGCGTCTGCTCCACCACGAACGGGGAGCCGCCGGTGACCTTGACCGGGACGGACTGCTCCGGCGTGGGCGCGGGCTGCTGGTTGCCGTCCTCCAGGGTCACGGACGGGCCTTCGGCCTCCTGGTTGCCCGCGACCAGGCCGATCAGGTTCGCGACGATCCAGCCGACGACGAGCAGGGTGGCCACGGCGAGCGCGCCGACGCTGATCGCCAGCTTCTTGCGCTTCACCTCGTCCGGCTTGGGGTCCTGGGTGCTCCAGACCTCGTTGCTCTCCCGCGCGCCGCCGCCCGCCGGGGCGGACTGCATGACCGCGGTGGAGTTGTCCTCCTCGAAGGTGGCGTGCTGTTCGAGCACCCGGAGCACGGCGGCCCCGGTGCGGACGCCGCCGGTGGTGCCGTGCGTGTCGGGGCTGCCGAGGGCGCGCAGCGCGACCGTGGACAGCTCCAGCGGCACGGTGGGGCGCAGCGTGCGCGGCGCGACGATGGTGCCGTCCGGCCCGGTCGGCGCGGTCGGCAGCCCGTCGGGGGCCGCGTCCAGCGCCCAGCGCCCGGTCAGCAGCAGGTACAGCACGGCACCGAGACCGCGCACGTCGTCGCTGGAGCTCGCGGTGGACAGCGGTCCGGGGAAGGCCATCCGGACTTCGCCCTCCGGCGTCACCCGGATCCGCTGCGGGTGGTCCGCGCCGAGCACCAGCCCGGCGTGGTGGGCGGCCTCGACCGCCGCGGCCAGCGGCTGCAGCACCCGCGCCGCGGTACCCGGCGACAGCGGTCCCTCGGAGACGAGTTCGATCAGGTCGGTCCCGTGGGTCCACTCGGCGATGACGACGCCGAGCACCCCCTGCGGGTCGCCCGGTGCGGGCGTGACGACGTCGAGCACCCGCGCGACGCCGACGTGGTTGAAGGTGCTGGCGTGCATCGCGCGTTCCAGCGTGCGCCGCGCGCTCGACGCCGCGTCCGAGTGGGAGCGGTCCCCGGTCAGGATGGTCAGCGCGACGTCGCGTCCGAGCACACCGTCCTTGGCCCGCCACAGCTGCGCGTCGCACCGGGGATCCGCGCCGACCTTCTCCAGCAGGCGGTATCGGCCGTGGTCGAGTACCGCCCCGGGGGTCAGCTGTTCGGCGTCGTCCGCCGTCGAATCGCCCGCGTCACGTTCCGGCATCGCTTGCCTGGTCGGTTTGCTGCTCACCTTCCCTCTCCCGCTCCTCCCGCTCCAGCCGGGGGGCACTGAACACCCCCTCCCCACGGGAGAAGACTTCCGCTCCGAGGGTACGTGACGCCAATGTCAACGACGACGCAGCAGAGCGGTGAGCCGCCCGATCGCAGGCCGCAGTTCCCGCACCCGGAGCAACACCGCCGGTGCGAGGGCCGCGTGCTCCCTGGTCGGCCTCGGTCGAGCCGGGTCGGCGGCCGCCTCCCCACCGGGCGGTTCGAGGTCCGGAACCGCCCGGGGATCGGCGCCGCCGGGATCAGCGGCGGCCCAGCATCGCGTTGAGCTTGCCGATCGCGGGCTCCAGCTCCCGGACCCGGAGCAGCGCCATCAGGCCGAAGGTGATCGCGAAGCCGACGATCGTGCCCGCGAGCAGCTGCAGCCAGCCCGTTCCCGACCCGGCCTCGCCGGGGATCAGGGCGTCCACGCCGAGCACGACGCCCCAGGTCGCGAGGCCGCCGAGGACCGAAGCCAGCAGCGTCTTGCCGAGCGTGGTCAGGAAGACGCGACCTTCGAGCCGCCCGAGCCGGTGGCGCAACCAGACCTCGCCGACCACCCAGCCGACCACGAAGCTGAACGAGTTGATGAACACCAAGGCGTACAGGACCATCTCGGGGTCCTCGATCAGGCCGCACAGCAGCGCCAGCCCGACCTTGACGACGGTCATCACGACCATGATCAGCGTCGGCGTCCGGGCGTCCTTCAGCGCGTAGAACACCCGCATCTGCATCATCGTGATCGCGTAGGGCAGCACGCCGAACGCGGACACGGCCAGCGCGATGCCGATCTGCCCGGCATCGCCGCTGCTCTTGCCGACCGAGAACAGCGCCAGCGCCAGCGGGAGCCCGATGGCGCTCATGACCCCGCTGATCGGGAGCAGCGTGACCGTGGACAGCCGGTTGCCCAGGGACAGGTCGGAGACGACCTTCGGGTAGTCGTGGTCGGCGGCGGCCCCGCTCATCCGCGGCAGGATCGCGGTCATCACGGAGAACCCGATGACGCCGTACGGGAGCTGCAGCAGCATCCACACGTAGTTGTACATCGACCACACGACGGCCCTGGTGCCGACGCCGCTCATCACCATCAGGCCGATCTGGCTGACGCCGACGTAGGCCAGCATCCACAGCGCGAGGCCGCCGAACTCGTTGAGCCGCGGATCCCAGCCCCACCGCCAGCGGAACCGGAATCCGGTGCGGCGCAGCGCCGGTACCTGGATGAACGCCTGCGCGACGACGCCGAGGGTCACGCCGATGCCCAGCGTCATCAGGTGCGCGTCCGTCATCCGGACCGGGTTGATGGTGAGCTCGCCGGGCAGCGCGTAGTAGACGCAGATCGTGCCGATCACCACGAGGTTGTTGACGACGGGAGCCCAGGCCGGCGGGCTGAAGATCTGCTTGGCCTGCAGGATCGCGCTCATCAGCGCGCTGATCCCGTAGAACAGGATCTGCGGCAGCAGCAGGTAGGCGAACGCGGTGGCCAGCTCGGGATTGGCGTTGCCGCCGTCCCGGACGTACAGCCACACCAGCACCGGCGCCGCGACGACGGCGAGCGCGGTGCCGACCAGCAGCATCACCGCCGACAACGTCAGCAACCGCTGGATGTAGGACTCGCCGCCGTCGGAGTCCGACTTCTGCGCGCGCACCAGGACGGGGACGATGACGCTGGTCAGCACCCCGCCGATCAGCAGCTCGAACACGCTGTTCGGGAGGTTGTTCGCGACGGTGAAGGAGTCGTTCTCGACACCGAAGCCGATGATCAGCGCGAGCAGGATCTTCCAGCCGAAGCCGGTGATCCTGCTGATGAGGGTGGCGATCGCCATCGAACCGCTGGCGCGCAGCAGCGACTTCCCGCCGCCACCGCCGCCACCGCCGGTGGGGCGCAGCACGCGGGTCTGCTCCGCCGCCTGCTCGGCGGCCTGGTCGAGGCCGGGCTCGGGCAGCACCGCCGGGATGGGCTGCGTCTCGGCGGCGTGCCAGCCGGGCTGCGGGGCGCGGTGCGGCCCGGTCCCGGCGGGCACCGGCTGCGCGACCTGCTGCCGCGAGACCGGCGGCCCACCCGGTTCGACGCGCGGGATCTGCCGCGTCCGATCGTCGGCGGGAGGCGTGGGCCCGCCCGCGCCGGGACCGCCCGGTCCCGCCGGGTGCCGCCGTGCTTCCGCGTCGCTGTCTCGGTTCACTGCCTGTGCCCTTCACTCACCGCCTGTGCCGGCTCGCGGGGTGTCACTCCCGCGGGTGGCCGGACCAGGATGTCAGCTCGGACTGCGGTCACTTTCGGTGGTGCTGCCGGAGACCGCGGTGGACTCGGCGGCGGGCGCCTCGCCCCCGCCGGGGGCGGACCCGCCGTCGGAGCGCTCCGCCGGACCCGCGGTTCCCGCGGCCGCGGCCAGCCGGGCCCGGCGCGCCCGCAACCTGCGCAGGATGCGCCGCCCGGACAGGACCACCAGCAGCGCGCTGGCGATCGCGGTGAGCCCGACGGTGAACGGGTCGTAGGTGTAGGACTGCAGCTGGATGCGCTTCGCGGTGCCCAGCTTCGTCCCGGCCTCGGTCGTGACCGCCACGTCGACGGTGAACTGGCCCGCCCGGTGCACCTCGGTCTCCAGCCGGAAGTGCCGCCGCCCCTGCGCGGGCACCCGGATGACGCCGAGGTCGCGGGTCTCCAGCCCGGCCGTCGCGGGGATGCGCAGCCGCACCGAGACGGTCACCGGCAAGTCGTTGGTGACGGTCATCGGGATCGGCGCGTTCGACGCGGTGAGCGTGATCTTGCCGGCGAACTCGTCGAGCCGGACCTGCGAGAGCACCCCGTCGAGGGTGTCGGTGGCGACCCGCACCCAGTGCCGGGCCGCGCCCGGGTCGTCGCGCCAAGCGCTGGAGGCGCCGCGCAGCAGCCCGTTGCGCAGCGGCGTGGTGAGCGCCGCCCGGTCCAGGTCGGTCGCCGGGTCCTTCTCGCTGGAGCGGTAGAGGTCGCCGACCTTGTAGTTCTGCTCGGCGAGCTGGTCCAGCACCGGCTGCGGGATCTCCTCGGCGGCGTTCTCCGCCGGGTACGACGGCTGCGACACCGGGAGCTCCGAGGTGCTCTGCTCCGCCTCGCCGTCGCGCTCGGGCAGGCCCGCGGGCCGCACGTACCCGGCTTCGGTGAGTCCGCGCAGCCCGTCGAGCAGCGACCGCACGTCGTCCCCGCTGAGGTTCCAGCGCCGCGGCGGCGCCAGCACCGAGGTCGCGCCGTCCTGGGTGCCGAGGGTGGCGCGGAAGGCGAGCGCGCCGAGCGCGTTCTGCACGCTGGCGGTGCCGCCGCCCTCCGGCGACATCGCCGTCGTCTCGCGCGGGCCGCCGAAGTTCGGGTCCAGCGCCTCGGACAGCAGCGGGTCGATCGGCATCGCCGTCGGCCCGTCCTCGAACAGCCGGGACGGGGCGGGCGAGCCGGTGGACACCGAGGCCGGGTCGACCAGCACCGTGTCGATGCCGAGGTCGGTGAGCCTGCGGGTGAACGGCTCGTCCACCGCGCCTTCGATGGGCCACAGCACGCTGCGCCGCGGTTCGGTGGTCAGCACCTGCTTCACCAGGCCGGCGCCGTCCAGCGATCCCTTGATCAGGTCGGGCAGCCCGGCGTGCTCCAGCGCGAGCAGGTCGGAGTCGGCGTAGGGCAGCGCGAGCACGCACCGCCCGGAGGTCGCCTCGCGCAGCTTGTTCAGCCACAGCTGCGCCGAAGCCGCCCCGGTCCCCTCCTGCGTCCCGCCGTCGGCGCTGCGCACCTGGTAGCCGCGGGTCATGGCCTGCACGGTGGCCAGCAGATCGGGGTCGACGGCGAAGCACAGCCCGTTGCCCAGCGGCGATCCGGCGCCCGCGCCGTCCACCACGCCCTGCACCAGGTCGTAGAGCCTGCCGCCGGGGGTGAGCGAGGCGGCGAGCGAGTCGTCGGCGAGCACCGAGCGCTGGTCCGGTGTGCCCTCCTGCCGCATCCGCGGGTAGTCGACGATCGGCAGCAGCATCGTGATCGGCGCCGGCTGCGCCGGTTTCGCGGGCGGGGCGCCGGGCGGGGCGAGCACCGGCAGCAGGAAGCGCGACTCGCCGATGCGCGCGCGACCGCCGCCGTCGGGCTGCCCGTTCACGTTGACCAGCAGCGGGAACGAACCGGATTCGGCGATCTGCAGCGAGTCCGGTCCGGTGAGCGGCACCTTCAGCTCGAACGGGGCCTCCTGCCCCGGAGCGAGGGTGTCGATCAGCGGCCGGAAGCTGGTCTCGTTGACCGTGGCGGCGTTGCCGCGCAGCGCGTCCTGCACGGCGGGCTCCGACTGGGTCGGGTAGCCGCGCTGCACGCGGGCCTCGATGCCGTTGATCGTGCTGCCGGACCGGTTGGTGATCCGGCCGCTGATGCTCACTTCACCGGTCGTGCCCGACACCACCGATGGAGTGACTTTGGTCACTTCGAGCTGGGCCGCATTGGACCCCTGCGCGCTCGCCGTGCGGGCCGCGACGATCGGAATCCCGCTGATCAGCAGGACCGCGACCACGGCGGCTAGCAGACACCTCACCCCGGCTCCGTTCCCGTGTTCCGGGGAGTCGTGCTCCCCTGCTCGTCCGCGCCCGGCTGGGGATCTCCGAGCAGCGCGAGCGCGTGCCGCACCAGACGCCGTTCGTCGGCGTAGGCCAGCACCTCGTCCAGTTCACCTAGCGGCACCCAAGCCACCTCGGTGACCTCCACGTCCTCGTCGGAAAGTTCTCCGCCGACCGCGTCCAGCAGGAAGTGGTGCACCGTCTTGTGCACGCGCCGGTCACCGGCGACGAACCAGTAGTCGATCGTGCCGATCGCCACCGTCACCCGTCCGATGATCCCCGTCTCTTCCGCGACCTCGCGCACCGCGGTCTGCTCCGGCGTCTCACCAGGCTCGATGTGGCCCTTCGGCAACGACCACAGCAGTCGCCCCCTGCGGTCGGCCCTCCCGATGATCGCAGCGAGCCGTTCGGGCTCGGCGACCACCAGCCCTCCGGCGGAGGTTTCGTCCACGGTCCGCAGCCGTCGGCGCCGGCGGCGGTTCCGGCGCCCCGGCTGTGCGCCGCCGGAGCGGCCGGGCGACGGAGGCATGCGGCCGATGGTAATGCGATCAGCGATCGCACCGGTGGTCGAAGCGGCCCCGGAGATCGCTCGCTGAGCAGCCGATATCCTCTCCCCGTGGCCCCTTCGACGCGTGACGCCCCGGACGAGACCGACCTGCGCGCCAGCGAGCGCGAGGCCCCGCGCGGAGCGGACGAGACGCCCCAGCGCACCGCGCCCGAGGCGACCCGGCGCACCGCGGCCGGGACGAACCAGCGCACCGCGCTCGCGACGACACCGCGCACCGCCGTCGCGGAGCTGATCGAGGTCGCCCCGGTCGCCGCGGAGCTCGCCGAGCGGTTCGCCGCCGCGGGCCACCGGCTGTACCTCGTGGGCGGCAGCGTCCGGGACGCCCTGCTGGGCAGGCTGGGCACCGACCTGGACTTCACCACCGCGGCCCGCCCGGAGCAGGTGCGCGAGCTGCTCGACGGGTGGGCGGAGACCGTCTGGGACACCGGCATCGAGTTCGGCACCCTCGGCGCCTACAAGCGCGGCACCACGGTGGAGATCACCACGTTCCGCGCCGACAGCTACGACCGCGTCACCCGCAACCCGGAGGTGGCGTTCGGCGACACCATCGAGGGCGACCTGCTGCGCCGCGACTTCACGGTGAACGCGATGGCCGTCGAGCTCGGCGCCCGCGAGTTCGTGGACCTGCACGGCGGCATCGACGACCTGGCCCGCGGCAGGCTGGACACGCCCGCCACCCCGCAGGAGTCGTTCGCCGACGACCCGCTGCGGATGCTGCGCGCCGCCCGGTTCGCCGCCCAGCTCGGCTTCGAACCGGCGGAGCGGGTGCTGGCCGCGATGCGCGAGATGGCCGACGAGCTGGCCCGCATCACCCCGGAGCGGATCCAGGCCGAGCTGTCGAAGCTGCTGTGCGGCCGGTTCCCGCGCAAGGGCGTGGAGCTGCTGGTGGACACCGGGCTGGCGGAGCACGTGCTGCCCGAGGTCGCGGCGATGCGGTTGGAGATCGACGAGCACCACCAGCACAAGGACGTCTACGAGCACTCGCTGGTCGTGCTGGAGCAGGCCATCGACCTGGAGCAGGCGGCCGACCCGGACGGCGAGCCGGACCTGGTGCTGCGGCTGGCGGCGCTGCTGCACGACATCGGCAAGCCGGGCACCCGGCGGTTCGAGCCGGGCGGCGGGGTCAGCTTCCACCACCACGAGGTGGTCGGCGCCAAGATGGCGCGCAAGCGGCTGCGGGCGCTGCGCTACTCGAAGGAGATCATCGGCCAGGTCTGCGAGCTGGTGTACCTGCACCTGCGCTTCCACGGCTACGGCGACGGGCAGTGGACGGATTCGGCGGTGCGCCGGTACGTGACGGACGCGGGTCCGCTGCTCTCCCGGCTGCACAAGCTGGTGCGGGCCGACTGCACGACGCGGAACAAGCGGAAGGCGAACGCGCTGCAGCGCTCCTACGACGACCTCGAGGAGCGCATCGACCGGATCGCGGCCGAGGAGGACCTGGCGCGGGTGCGCCCGGACCTGGACGGCAACGAGATCATGCGGCTGCTGGGGCTGCCGCCCGGCCCGCTGGTGGGCCGGGCGTGGAAGCACCTGAAGGACACCCGGCTGGACCGCGGCCCGATGGAGCACGAGGACGCCGTCGCCGAGCTGTACCGCTGGGCCGCCGAACAGGGCATCGAGGTCTCCGGCGAGGCCTGATCCGCGGGCTGCGCGGCGGTGCGCGCGGGAGGTTGGCGCGGAGTGGGGTTCGCGACTCCGCCGATCGCCCGCCGCGGCAGCCGTCGAGCGCGGTCGCCTCGACATTCGGCGAGGACCGCTCGCATCGCCCCTGGTCAGAACGTTCTATTAATACTCGGACGAGATTACTGACCAGGGATGATTCGGTGGTCGCAACCAGCAGGGGTGCTCCGGCGGTCCCAGCGGCCGGATTTCGGCCGCGTTCGCGGCACGGTCACGCCGCGAGGGGCTCCGCTCTGCGATCATGCGGGAGTGGAATCAGACGCGGAGGTGGAGCCGGGGACGCTGCTGGTGGCTGCTCCGCAGCTGCTCGACGTGAACTTCCGCCGGACGGTGGTCTACATCATCCACCACCGGAGCGAAGGCACCCTCGGCGTCATCCTCAACCGGCCCAGCGAGGTCGCGGTCAGCGACGTGCTGCCGCAGTGGGCGCCGCACGCCAGCGAACCGCCCTCGCTGTACGTGGGCGGTCCGGTGGAGCAGCGCACCGCGATCTGCCTCGCCGCGCTGCGCGCCGGTGAGGACGTCCGGCGGATCAGCGGCATGGTCGGGGTGCGCGGGCCGGTCGGGCTCGTCGACCTCGACGGCGATCCGGAGGACCTGGTGCCGCGCGCCCGCGGACTGCGCTTCTTCGCCGGCTACGCCGGGTGGGACGCCAAGCAGCTCGCCGGGGAGATCGAGCGCGGCGACTGGCTCGTGGTGCCCGCGCTGCCCGACGACGTGATCGTGGCGCCGGGCGCGGACCTGTGGGGCCGGGTGCTGCGCCGGCAGAGCACCCCGCTCGCCTTCCTCGCCACCCATCCCGGCGACGTGAAGCTCAACTAGCCCCGGACACGACGAACGCCCGCGGACCGAGTTCCGCGGGCGTTCCGAACGTCGAGGTCGGCGGGGTCAGCCGCAGCAGCCGCCGGGGCAGCCGCCGCAGCCCGCGGCCACCGGGGCCGGGATCGCCTCGGCCGCGCGGTTGCCCAGCACGCCGCCGACGACCATCAGCGCGAACGCGCCCGCGATGCCGAGCACCGCGACGACGACCGCGCTGGTCACCGTGCTCAGCAGCGGCTCGGACACACCGGCCAGGACCGCCACGGCGCCACCGGCGAGCATCGCGGGCGCCGCGACCCGGTTGCCGAGTTCGAAGGCCTCTTCGCTGCGCAGCGTCGCCGGGGTGCGGACCCCCACGTAGCGGTTCGGCGGCAGCTGGCTCCGCAGTCCGCGCCACCCGATGAACACCAGCGCGGCGCCGAGTACGACGAGCAGCGCGCACAAGACCATCTGCACAGCAATCACCTGGACAGGGTACGACCGGCCCGGTCCCGGCATCCGCGCGCTACCCGGTGGGGTTCGCTGGATCACACGGCGGACCGGGGTTCCGATCGGCGGCGCTGCCCGGATCTTCCGGCCACCGGCGACCCGCCGCGCGCCTTCCGGGCGGGCCTGCGGAAAAGCGGTCGAGGGCGGGCGGCACACTGGGGGTGTGCGATCCGCGCGGTGAGCAGGGAAGGAAACGCGGTTGATGAGCGGCCAGGCAGCAGGTGCGACGAGCGAGCCGACGAGCACGTCGGGCGGGGGTGAGGAGACGCCCCGGTTCCGCTACACCGCGGAGACGGCGGCGCAGGTCGAGCAGCGCTGGCAGCAGCGCTGGGAGGAGCTCGGCACCTTCCACGCGCCGAACCCGGCCGGGCCGCTGAGCACCGGTGCCGAACTGGACGCGGCGAACAAGCTGTTCATCCAGGACATGTTCCCGTACCCCTCCGGTTCGGGGCTGCACGTCGGGCACCCGCTGGGCTTCATCGGCACCGACGTCTACGCCCGCTTCCACCGGATGCTGGGCCGCAACGTGCTGCACACGATGGGCTTCGACTCGTTCGGCCTGCCCGCCGAGCAGTACGCGGTGCAGACCGGCACGCACCCGCGCACCACGACCGAGCAGAACATCGAGCGCTACCTGCGCCAGATCCGCCGGCTGGGCCTGGGCCACGACGAGCGCCGCCGCATCGCCACCACCGACATCGAGTTCTACAAGTGGACCCAGTGGATCTTCCTGCAGGTGTTCCACGCCTGGTACGACCCGGACGCGGACGGCGGCAAGGGCCGGGCGCGGCGGATCTCCGAGCTGGAGCAGGAGTTCGCCGACGGCGTGCGCAGCACCCCGGACGGGCGTCCCTGGGCCGAGCTGGACCGCACCGAGCGGCGCGAGCTGGTCGACTCCTACCGGCTGGCCTACCTGTCCGAGGCGCCGGTGAACTGGGCGCCCGGCCTGGGCACCGTGGTGGCGAACGAGGAGGTCACGGCCGACGGCCTGACCGAGCGCGGCAACTTCCCGGTGTTCCGCCGCAACCTCAAGCAGTGGATGATGCGGATCACCGCCTACTCCGACCGCCTGGTGGACGACCTGGACCGGCTGGACTGGCCGGACAAGGTCAAGAGCATGCAGCGGAACTGGATCGGCCGCTCGCAGGGTGCCAACGTCACCTTCGCGCTGGACGGTTCCGCCGAGCGCGTCGAGGTGTTCACCACCCGCCCGGACACCCTGTTCGGCGTCACCTACCTGGTGCTGGCCCCGGAACACCCGCTGGTCGACGAGCTCACCGCCGCCGAGTGGCCGGAGGGCACCCGCGACGGCTGGACCGGCGGTGCCCCCACCCCGGCGCAGGCCGTCGCCGACTACCGCCGCACCGCGTCGACGAAGTCCGACCTGGACCGCCAGGAGAACAAGGACAAGACCGGCGTGTTCACCGGGGCGTGGGCCACCAACCCGGTCAACGGCAGCCGCATCCCGGTGTTCATCGCGGACTACGTGCTGATGGGCTACGGCACCGGCGCGATCATGGCGGTGCCCGGCGAGGACACCCGCGACTGGGACTTCGCGCAGGCCTTCGAGCTGCCGGTGGTGCGCACCGTGCAGCCCACCGCGGACCACGTCGACGGTGCGTTCACCGGTGACGGGCCGCGGATCAACTCCGCGAACCCGGCGGCCGGGCTGGACCTGGACGGGCTGGACCTGGACGAGGCCAAGCGCACCGTCGTCGACTGGCTGGCCGAGCGCGGCCACGGCACCGGCACCGTGCAGTACAAGCTGCGGGACTGGCTGTTCGCCCGGCAGCGCTACTGGGGCGAGCCGTTCCCCATCGTCTACGGCGAGGACGGCGAGCCGCTGGGCGTGCCGGAGAGCTCGCTGCCGGTGGTGCTGCCCGAGGTCGCGGACTACTCGCCGCGCACCTTCGACCCGCAGGACGCCGACAGCAGCCCCGAGCCGCCGCTGGCGAAGGCCACCGAGTGGGCCGAGGTGGAGCTGGACCTGGGCGATGGCCTCAAGCAGTACCGCCGCGACACCAACGTGATGCCGCAGTGGGCCGGTTCCTGCTGGTACCAGCTGCGCTACGTCGACCCGGTGAACGACTCCGAGTTCGTCGACCCCGCCAACGAGCGGTACTGGATGGGTCCGCGCCCGGCGAGCCACGGCGCGACCGACCCGGGCGGGCTGGACCTGTACGTCGGCGGCGTGGAGCACGCGGTGCTGCACCTGCTGTACTCCCGGTTCTGGCACAAGGTGCTGTTCGACCTGGGCTTCGTGAGCTCGGAGGAGCCGTACCGGCGGCTGTACAACCAGGGCTACATCCAGGCGTTCGCCTACACCGACGCGCGCGGCGTGTACGTGCCCGCCGAGCAGGTCGAGGAGCGGGACGGGAAGTTCTTCTTCGACGGCGAGGAGGTGCGCCGCGAGTACGGGAAGATGGGCAAGAGCCTGAAGAACTCCGTCTCCCCGGACGAGATGGCGGACGCCTACGGCGCCGACACGCTGCGGCTGTACGAGATGGCGATGGGCCCGCTGGACACCTCGCGGCCGTGGGCGACGAAGGACGTCGTCGGCTCGCACCGGTTCCTGCAGCGGTTGTGGCGCAACGTCGTGGACGAGACGACCGGCGAGCTGCGCGTCACCGAGGAGCAGCCGGACGACGAGGTGCTGCGCGCCCTGCACAAGACGATCGAGGGCGTCCGGGAGGACTTCGACGCGCTGCGGTTCAACACCGCGGTGGCGAAGCTGATCGAGCTGAACAACCGGGTCACCAAGGCGTACTCGGGTGCGGCGGGCACGCCGCGCGCGGTGGTGGAGCCGCTGGTGCTGATGGCCGCGCCGCTGACGCCGCACCTGGCGGAGGAGCTGTGGCAGCGGCTGGGCCACGGCGAGAGCCTGGCGCACGGTCCGTTCCCGGTGGCCGACGAGCGGTACCTGGTGGAGGACACCGCCGAGTACCCGATCCAGATCAACGGCAAGGTCCGCTCCCGCATCGTGGTGCCCGCGTCGGCGGGCCAGGACGAGGTGCGCGCGGCGGCGATGGCCGACGAGAAGGTGGTCGCGGCGCTGGACGGCAAGGAGCCGCGCAAGGTGATCGTGGTGCCGGGCCGGCTGGTCAACGTCGTGGCCTGATCCCGTTCCGCACGAGCGGCCCGCTCCCCCGTTCCCGGGTGGGCGGGCCGTTTCGCGTCCGCCCGGCGTGTCGGCGCGGTGGTGCGCGGCGGCTCCTCGGCAGGATCGGGAACCGCGGCCCGCGTCACGGGCGTGGTGGCGAGCGAGGTCACATGGTCGAGTTACTGACGAGTAACTAAGCTCGGCGCCGACGGCACCAGACCTGTGGAGGCTGGCATGGACATCCCGAAGACCCCCGACCGGTTCGACGCGACCGAACTGGCGACGCTGCTCGACGGGCGCTGGGCGGGAGTCCGCGCCAAGGTGCGCGAAGCCCTGGAGGGCACCGAACTCCCGCCCGGCGACCACCTCGACACCGAGGCGCACCGCGCGCAGACCCTCGAACAGCTGCACCTGCTGGTCAAGAGCGGCATCCCCGAGATCGGATTCCCCGTCGCCCAGGGCGGTGCGGGCGACGTCGGCGGCTCCGTCGTCTCGCTGGAGATGCTCGCCGGGAACCTGTCGCTCATGGTCAAGTCCGGCGTGCAGTGGGGCCTGTTCGGCGGTGCGGTCCAGGCGCTCGGCACCGAGCGCCACCACGAGCGCTACCTGCCCTCGATCATGAACCTGGACCTGCCGGGCTGCTTCGCCATGACCGAGACCGGCCACGGCTCGGACGTGCAGCACCTGCGCACCACCGCCACCTACGACCCGGCGACCGAGGAATTCGTCGTGCACACCCCGCACGAGTCGGCGCGCAAGGAGTACATCGGCAACGCCGCCCGCGACGGGCGGATGGCGGTGGTGTTCGCCCAGCTCATCACCGGTGGCGAGCAGCACGGCGTGCACGCGCTGCTGGTACCGATCCGGGACGAGCAGGGTGCGCCGATGCCGGGCGTGCACCTGTCCGACTGCGGCCGCAAGGCCGGGCTCAACGGCGTCGACAACGGGCGGATCACCTTCGACCAGGTGCGGGTCCCGCGCGAGTCGCTGCTCAACCGCTACGGCGACGTGGCCGCCGACGGCACCTACCGCAGCCCGATCGAGAGCACCGGCAAGCGGTTCTTCACCATGCTCGGCACCCTCATCCGCGGCCGGATCTCGGTGGCGGGGACCGCGGGCAGCGCCGCGAAGCTCGCGCTGGAGATCGCGCTGCGCTACGCCACCGCGCGCAGGCAGTTCGACCGGCCGGGCACCTCGGAGGAGACCGTGGTGCTCGACTACCTCGCGCACCAGCGCAAGCTGCTGCCCGCGCTGGCGAAGTCCTACGCGCTGCACTTCGCGCAGGAGCAGCTGGTGCAGACGCTGCACGACGTCTCGACCTCCGGCGACGAGCGCGCGCAGCGCGAGCTGGAATCCCGCGCGGCCGGGCTCAAGGCGGTGACCACCTGGCACGCGACGCACACCATCCAGACCGCGCGCGAGGCCTGCGGCGGCGCCGGCTACCTGGCGGAGAACCAGCTGCCGCAGCTCAAGGCGGACACCGACGTGTTCACCACCTTCGAGGGCGACAACACGGTGCTGCTGCAGCTGGTCGCGAAGGGGCTGCTCACCGACTACAAGGACCAGTTCGACGAGCTCGGCACCGTCGGCATGGCCCGCTTCGTCGCCGACCAGTTCGTCGGCACCGTCATCGAGCGCACCGCGGCGAAGTCGCTGGTGCAGCGCCTGATCGACGCGGCGCAGCGGGACGACGAGGACGCGGTGTTCGACCGCGGCTGGCAGCTGAAGCTGTTCGACGAGCGGGAGCGGCACGTGCTCGACGGGCTCGCCCGCAGGCTGCGCCGCGCCGCGGGCAAGGACGCCGACCCGTTCGCGGTGTTCAACAACGCGCAGGACCACGTGCTGCGGGCCGCGCGGGTGCACATCGACCGGGTCGTGCTGGAGGCGTTCGTCGAGGGCATCGAGCGGTGCGGCGACGCCTCGACGGCGCGGCTGCTGGAGCGGGTGTGCGACCTCTACGTGCTCAGCACGATCGAGGAGGACCGCGCCTGGTTCCTGGAGCACGAGCGGATCACGCCGCGGCGCGCGAAGGCGGTGACCGAGGCGGTGAACGGGCTCTGCCAGGGCCTGCGGCCGCACGCGGTCGAGCTGGTGGAGGCGTTCGGGCTGCCCCGCCAGTGGCTGACCGCGCCGATCGCGACGGGAGCGGAGGACGCGCGGCAGGACGCGCAGCGCGCGCACGACCGCACCCTCGGCTGATCTTCCGGAACCGGCGGCCCGCTCGACCTCGCGGTCGGGCGGGCCGCCGTCGCGCGGGCCCCTCAATTTCCGGGTCTTCGTGGATCCGACACTGCCGCGTGGTGAATCAGAGGAATTGACCTACGCCCATGTGGGTTAAAAGATCGACAGAAATTTGAGCACGGATAGTGTCTTGATCTGTGCTCTGGCGCACATATAACGGAACTATCTCACTCGCCTTGGGTAGCTTTCGGCCCCATGGCATGGACCAATTCGCAACGTTCCGTAATCGCGTCGGGCCTCGCGGCGGTGGCGCTCGGGGCCGGGCTCGCGGTTCCGGCACACGCGTTCGCCGCCGACACCGGAGAGCAGCAGCGCGTCGTCCAGCTGGTGAACGACCAGCGGGCGAGCGCCGGTTGCGGGCCGGTCACCGAAGACCAGCGGCTCACCGAGGCCGCCAACGCCCACAGCTCCGACATGACCGCCCGCGGCTACTTCTCGCACACCACGCCGGACGGCGTCACCTTCGACCAGCGGATCAAGAAGGCGGGTCACCCGTCCCCCGGCGCCGAGAACATCGCGCAAGGACAGCGCAGCGCCGACCAGGTCATGGATTCCTGGATGAACTCCGCGGGCCACAAGCGGAACATCCTGAACTGCTCGCTCAAGACCATCGGCGTCGGCGTCGACACCGGCGGCTGGGCCTGGACCCAGGACTTCGGCTACTGAGCCGACGATCCTGTCCGATTCGGACCGGAATCCGCACCACCCCGAAGAATGCGGCCCGATCGGTCCGAATCGCCGAGACCCCGGTGGGGACCGGGAAATAGGGGTGTCACACGGCGCGGCCGGGGAACCGATCCCCTCTCCCGGTTCCCCGGCCCCGCTCCTCTTGTTCCGCCGGACCGACCCCGGTTCGCTCCGAGCCCGGTCCGGCGGAACCTCGGCGGCGTTCTCGCTGCGGGATCGCGTCTCCGCCACGGGCGGCGACGCCGTCCTCGCGGGAACGCCGCCGAGAACCCGCAGGTGGCCCGGTGGTCGCTGCTCAGCGGTGTGGCCGCCGGAAGAGCGAGCGCACCCGCCGCCCGCGGGGCTTCGTCAGCTCACCGCGGGGCCGATGTTGCCGAGGTGGAGGGGGCCGTCGATCGCGCTCGGCCAGTCGACGTTGATCCCGCCGCCCTGGGGCAGGTTGAGCTGGGCCGTCGTGACCGGGGTCGGGTCGGAGGACTCCGGCGGGGCCGACACGTAGGCGACGCCGGGGTGCTGCTCGTCGATCGTGTACCGCTCCGCGGAACCCGGCTCGGGGCTGACCACCTCGACGGGCTGCTGCGCCTCGCCGTCGAAGAAGATCAGGGACGACGGCGCGCCCTCGACCTCGCAGGACACCCCCGGCTTCGCCTCGAAGGTGATCGCGAACAGCCGCCCGTCGTCCGGCGCGTGGCCCTCCGCCGCCGAGACGGTCAGGTCCCCCGGCGTGCACCAGGGGTACTCGGGGGCGTCCGCGGCGGCGGCCGCGCCCGCGGTGAGCAGCGCACCCCCGCCGACCAGGGCGCTGAGCGCGGTCGCGGTGGCGATGCGGCGGAACTTCGCAGTGCTGAGCACGTGGTGCCTCCTGGTGGTCGTCGTGCCTTCCTCGACCCTCAAGACGCGCCACGACGGCCGAGGATGTCCCCGGCCGAGCAGAAGTGAGATCCCGGACCGGCGGGCAACCGGATCGTGCCGCGCAGCGTCCTGGACCGCCGGATCACCCGATGCCGATCTCCGCGGCGAGCTCGTCGAGCTGCGACTCGTACAACCGGTCCGAGTTGACCAGCGCGAACGGGAACCGCCCGAACACCTCCAGCGCCACGTGCCCGTACAACCGCACCCACCAGCGCAGCAGCACGAACACCGCATCGGTGTCGTACGCGCTCTCGGGGACGTCCGCGGCGAAGGCGTGCGCGAGCTCCTGCCGGCTAGCGGAGAGCTCGGCCTGCAGGTCCGCCGGAGCGGCGTCGTGCCGCACCAGCGTCGTCGCCTCGGCCATCAGCGGCCCGATGACGCTCATGAACGCCGTGCCGAACCGGTCGTCCGATCGCTCGACCCCCGCCGCACCGCCGCCGGGCTCCGCGGTTTCGTCGGTCCGCGTCGCGAACACGAGCGCGAACTCCTTGGGGTGTGCCAGCGCCCAGCTGCGGAACCCGCGGCAGACCGCGTTGAGCTTCCCGCGGAAATCGGCCGGATCGACCTGCCCCAGCCGGTCGTTGAGCTCGTCCACCAGGTCGGTGCAGATGTCGTCGCCGAGCCGCCGCAGCAGGTCTTCCCGCGAGTCGTAGTAGCGGTACAGCGCGGGCGCCGTGATGCCGAGCTCGCGGGCGATGGCGCGCAACGTCACCGCGTCCCGCCCCTGCGCGATGAGCAGGGCCCGCGCGTGTTCGCGGATCTCCCGATCGGTGGCCGCACGGATGCGTTCGCGCCGAGTGCCCTGGCTCGTCATGCGGTGGCTCCATCGAGTGCTGCCGCCGGTGCTGCGCTGCGGCGCGGATCGGGGATGTCCCGGGCACCGTAACGGGTCGTACCGGCCGGACCGGCGGACCGCCCGTTTCGGTGATCAGGAATAAGCCGAGCGGCGGTGGCGTTCTCGGATCGAAGGCCAGTGGATCACCGGAGCAGGGAGGTGCGGCCGATGGGCGCCGCGGAGCTGATCGTCTACACCCGGCCGGGTTGCCCGTTCTGCACGTCGCTGCGGGCCGGACTGCGGCGCGAAGGCCTGGAGTACCGGGACGTCGACATCTGGCAGGAGCAGGGCGCGGCCGAGGTGGTCCGGTCGATCGCCGACGGCAACGAGACCGTGCCGACGGTCGTGCTGGGCGACTGGACGGCGGTGAACCCGTCGGCGTCGCAGGTGCTCGGCGCGGTGCGCGAGCACGCCCCCGAACTGCTGCCGGAGCAGAAGCCCGGGCCCGTCGCGGGCGCCCTGAACGCGCTGGGGATCAAGCGGGACCGCTGACCGGGAGAGCCTCCCGGCGCGGGGCGCGGCGCGGGCCGGGGAAGTGGACCAGGGCCGGCCGCACGGGGGGCGTCACGGCCGGCTCCTGGGGGTTGTGATCGCCGGTGGCGCGATACCGGCGAGCAGCAACTCACCCAGTCTGACGCGTGGCTGCGCCGCGCGGATGCCACTTGGTCGAGAACTACCCCCGAAAGGGTGGGAGCGCTCCCATGTTCGGTGGTTCGAGTTGCGCCGAATGCCGGGCGGTGGACGAGATCCGGGTCGTCGTGGGCCATCACGGGTCGCGTTGCCGATTTGTCGACATGTCTCCGTCTCGATTCGTTGATAGTCGATTCGGCGACTGCTCGACACGTCTCCTGCTCGGTCCGGTCCCGGTTCGGCGCCGCTCCGAGCGGTACGCCGCGTCGATCGACCCCTGCGCCGCTGAACCTGCGCCGCTGAACCGGCTCACCGGGCGCTGTCCGTCGGACCCTGCCCGGCGGGCACCGCTCGCCGGGCTCTGCTCAGCGGAGATCGCCTATCGGGCACTGCCTGATCGGGCACTGCCTGATCGGGCACTGCCTGATCGGGCACTGCCTGATCGGGCACTGCCTGATCGGGCACTGCCTGATCGGGCAACCGCCTGACCGGAGCTCGCTTCGGGTCGGCTCGACTTCGATTCGACTCCGCTTCCGGCCCCGCGCCCGGCCCTGCTCCCGATCGCGCTTCCCGTCGAGCCGCCCTCTCGCGGCGGAGCCGCGTCGCCGTGGCGGTGTGGTGACCGCAGTGTCGACACGGCGACATGTCGGCACGCTGACATGTCGCCGTGTCCGCACCGCGGTCACGCCGCCGCGGCTCGCTCCCCCACCGGCCACGCGGAACGGGGCGACGGCGCCAGCCCGGTCCCGAAGTCCTGCCTGCCGTCCTCGACCCGGCGCAGCGCGACCACCAGCGCCGCGACCACCAGCGCGGCGACGAGCTCGGGGGCAGCGGCAACGGGCAGTGGCCCGGCGGGCGCGATCGCGGCGAGCACGGCGAGGCCGACCCCGATCAGCGCGGCAACGCCGGCGCCTCCCCGCGCCGCGTCGGGCTCGACGACGATGCGGCTGGAACCGCCGGGAACACCGGAGCCGTCGGAGGGACCCGCCTCGCCGGCCGACCCGGATTCGCGAGCGGAAGCCGGTCCGCGAGCGGAACGGTGCGCGCCGCGGTCGGGGTCCGCGTCGTCGCGCACCTCCCCCGAAGACGGGGCAGCCCCGGCCGCGTGCGCGGCCGGGGTCTGCGTGGGTTCGGCGAAGCTGGTGTCGACGGGCTCGCCGGGGATCGGTGCGCCGCCGGTGCGGATCGCCGCGAGGAGCGGAATCCGGTCGGGCGCGGCCGGTCGGGCCCGTCTGCTGCCGATGGGTGACGGTCGGTCGGGTGGCGCGGCGAGGACGCCGCCGGTCGGTGTGGTGCGTTCCCCAGTGCTCACGGTTTCACCTTCGGTGTTCGTCGTGGTTTCCCCAGATGACGTTGCGCGCTGCGCGGCCGGACCGCGAAGCTGCTCCCCGAGCACGCCGAATTCGGTCCCGGGTTCGGCGAGCAGCGCGGTGATCCGGTTGCTCGGATCGGTGTGCTCGGCGAGGTCGGAAACGGGGCCTGCGATCGTGCGTGCTGTGCGCTGTGTTGCCATGAGCACACTCTGTCGGCCGAAGGGGTCCGGCGTAATCCGTATGGCTACTCATCGGTTACTCATCGGTCAGCTGAATCGCTGCTCCGTACGGGTACGTATCGGGGCGCGAATTCACCTGGCGTGCCCGTTCCAGCGGGGCATTTCCAGGCCGATCGGATGAGCCCTGCCTACGATCGAGGAGAGGCCGCAAGAGAAGGGTATGGTCTAGACCATGTCGCTGTTCACTGGTGTCGGAGTCAGCTCCGGCCGAGCATCCGGCCCGGTCGCCAGGGTCGCCGAAGCCCTCCCCGAACCGGCCGCGACCCCGGCACCCGCCGACGCCGCGGCCGAAGCGCGCCGGATCCGCCCGGCCGCCGAAGCCGTCGCGAACCGGCTCTTCGAGCGCGCCGGAGTCGTCGGTGGCGAAGCCAAGGCCGTGCTGGAGACCACCGCCGCCATGGCGCTGGACCCGGCGCTGCTGTCGCAGGCCGAACAACTCGTCACCAACAACGCGCTCCCCGCGCCGCGCGCCGTGCACGAAGCCGCCAACGGCTTCGCCGACGCGCTGCGCAACGCGGGCGGCTACCTCGCTGAACGCGTCCGGGACATCCACGACGTGCGGGACCGCGTCATCGCCGAGCTGCTCGGCGCCACCCCGCCCGGCGTGCCCGACCTGGACCGGCCGAGCGTGCTGCTCGCCCGCGACCTCGCACCCGCCGACACCGCCGACCTCGACCCGCGGCTGGTGCTCGCGCTGGTCACCGAGGAAGGCGGGCCGACCAGCCACACCGCGATCCTGGCCCGCGCGCTGGGCATCCCCGCCGTCGTGGCGGCCCGCGGCATCCTCGCCGCGGCGCCCGTCGTCGGCGTGCTCGTGGACGGCGACACCGGCAGCGTCGAAACCTCCGGTGAAACGGTGCGCACCCAGGCCGCCGAGCGCGGGCAGGGCGTCGACTGGAACGGCACCGGCGGCACGGCCGACGGGCACGCCGTGTCCGTCGTCGCCAACGTCGGTTCGGCCGCCGACGCGCGGCTCGCGGTGGACGCCGGGGCGCAGGGCGTGGGCCTGTTCCGCACCGAGTTCTGCTACCTCGGCGCGGACGAGGAACCCGACGTGCGCACCCAGCGCGCCGCCTACGCCGACGTGCTCTCCCCGTTCGAGGGCAGGCCCGTCGTGGTGCGGACCCTCGACGCGGGCGCGGACAAGCCGCTGTCCTTCCTGGACATGGGCGCCGAGCCGAACCCGGCGCTGGGCGTGCGCGGGGTGCGGGTCTGCTTCGAGCGGCCCGGCGTGCTGGACCGGCAGCTGGAGGCCATCGCCGGTGCCGAGCAGGACTCCGGCGCGAAGGTCTCCGTGATGGCGCCGATGGTCGCCACCGCCGACGAAGCGGCCTGGTTCGCCGACCGGGTGCGGGCCGCGGGCCTCGGCCGGGCCGGGGTGATGATCGAGGTCCCGGCCGCCGCGCTCACCGCGGACGAAGTGCTCGACGCCGTCGACTTCGTCAGCGTCGGCACCAACGACCTCGCGCAGTACGTGTTCGCCGCCGACCGGATGTCCGGCGCGCTCGCCGGGCTGAACGACCCGTGGCAGCCCGCGCTGCTGCGGCTGGTCGCGCTGATCGGGCAGGCCGGGCACCGGCTCGGCAAGCCCGTCGGCGTCTGCGGCGAGGCCGCGTCCGACCCGCTGCTGGCGGGCGTGCTCGCCGGGCTCGGCGTCAGCAGCCTGTCGATGGGCGCCGCCGCGGTGCCCGCCGTCGGTGCCGCGCTCGCCGCGCACCCGCTGGTCGCGTACCAGAAGGCCGCCGAGGAGGCGAAGAACGCGCCGAACGCCGCGCGCGCCCGCGAAGCCGCGTTCGCCACCCTGCAATAGCCCCGGAACGGCATCGCCGGGGTGGGGCGCGCCGCCGCACCCCACCCCGGTCACCGGCCGCGTCCCGGTGGGGCAGTACCGGGGCGCGGCCGGCGCGCCGGGCGGCGAGCTCCATCCCCAGCGGAGCCCGTCGCCCGCGGACACCGCACGGGTGCCCGGGTTCCCCCGTCAGGCCCGCACGTGGTCGCCGAGCACCGGGCGCACCAGCTCCCGCAGCCGCCGCGACGGCTCGATGCCCAGCTCCCGGTCCAGCAGCTGCTCGTACCGCCGGTAGTGGCGCAGCGCCTGCGCCGGGTTCGACTGCTTGAGCAGCACCTCGACCACCGCGCAGTGCGCGGTCTCGCGGAACGGTTCGACGACGGTCGCGGCCTGCGCCACCTCCAGCGCGGTCGCCAGCTGGCTCGACTGCACCAGCCGTTCCGCGGCGATCTCCAGCGCGTGCACCTGCAGCTGCTGCAGGCGCTCCCGCTCGGCCAGCACCCAGTCCTCGTACCAGCCGGGCAGCAGCTGGTCCTGCCGGGCGAGGGTGTGCCCGATCGCCGCCCAGTCGGCCACCGGTTCCTGCCGCAGCAGCCGCTCCCCCGTGGACGTCAGCTCGTGCACGTCCACCGAGACCTGCTCGCCCAGCCCGATCTCGGGGCCGCCGCCGACGATCGCCCCCTGCACCCGCCTGCGCACCCGCCACAGCGTGGTCCGCAGGTTCGCCAGCGCGCTCTGGTCGTCGTTGCCCGGCCACAGCGTGCCCGCCACGAGGTCGCGCTGCGTCCGCCCGCGCAGCGCCAGCAGGGCCAGCAGGCGCTGCCCGTTGCTGGATACGGCCACTCCCGCACCGTCGCACCGCAGCGACCACCCGCCCAGCAAGGTCAGCTGCAGCCGCGGTGCGGCTTGCGGTCTCGGGAGCGGGATCGGGCGCGCAGGTCCCTCGCTCATGGTTCCCCCCTTGTTCCGGCCAAGACGGGCCACACGCAGGCATGACCCGTCACCGGTGGCGTCGTGGCGGTGACGGCGCGCCGTTACACGATTACCCGGGGTGAGGTCCGCGGCGCTCACGAGAGGCGGAAACCCAGCCGGTCGCGGGTCGTCGGAGCGCGGTGCCGCGGCACGTACCGCGGGTGCTTCTTGCGGTACCAGGCGCCGATCTTGCGGCTGGTGCGGACGGCGAACGCGATGCCCCCGAGCCACGGCAGCAGCAGCACGAACATGGACAGCACCGCCAGCACCCCGGCCAGCGGATGACCGTTCGCGAACCCGGCGGCCCCGCTGAGCCAGTAGTCCTGCCCGCGCTCCAACGCCGTGCCCAGGTACCGCGGTATCCGCACGAACAGCAGCAGCACCGCGAGGAACAGCACCGGCACCACCACCGCCACCCAGCAGGTGACCAGCAGCCGCACCCGCGGGCGCAGCGCCTCCCCGGCGGATTCCCCCGGCTGCTGCTTGCCCAGCGCCTTGCGCACCATCGGCCGCACCAGCCCGAACAGGTTCGGCACGCCCACCAGATCGCCGAGGATGTAGTAGCCGTCCATCCGGATCAGCGGCAGCAGCTGCTGCAGCATCTGCATGTGGCTGAGCACGATGAACACCGCCAGCGGCGGGAAGTGCGTCGCCCAGAACAGCCCGGCCACCGCCAGGATGTAGATCGCGTTGAAGTACAGCCCGCCCAGGTCGGTGCGCAGCCGGCCCGCCCGGGTCAGCCGGTAGGCGTCGGTGACGTTGGTGAAGAACGCCGGGAAGATCAGCAGGATGCCGACGCCGATCGCCCCCGGCCGCCCACCGCCGTAGTGGCAGGCCGCGGCGTGCCCGGTCTCGTGGAACAGCGTGGAGCTGATCAGCAGCACGATCAGGAGCAGCACCTGCAGCGGATCGCCGACCGCCGAGTGGAACGCCGGGTCCAGCGAGCCGGAAGCCACCAGCACCACGTCCGCCACGAGCATCCCGGCCAGCACCGCCACCACCAGGACCGGTTGGAACAGCGGCGCGAGCACCGCGGCCAGCGGACGCACCACCTTCGCGGGCAGCAGCACGCCGCGCAGCGCCAGCGCCAGCAGCGGATCGGCGCGCGGCGCGTTCCCCACCGGTTCGTCCAGCGCGGCCACGCCGAGCGCGTGCAGCTTCTCGGCGACCAGGTAGCCGATGCCGAGCGGCGAGATCTCCCGGCCCGCGGCGGCGCTGACCCGCGCGGCGATCTCCCGGAGGTCGCGCCGGCCGTCGATGTGCGTGGCCACCTCGTAGAGCAGCTCGGACACCAGCACCATCTGCCCGTCGGCGCGGGCGATGAGGAAGCGCGGATCGGTGTACCCGGCGCCTTCGTAGCGGCCGCACAGCGAGACGCCCGCGGCGAGCTGCGGGACCGCGTGCTCGTCGACCTCGGCGGGCTCGGGTGCCTGCGGCTCCGGTGCCGGGGGTCCGGATGTCTGCGGTCCGGATGCCTGCGGTTCGGGCGTCCGCGGTTCGGGAGCCCGGGGTTCGGGAGCCTGGGGTTCGGGAGCCCGGGGTGCCGATGCCCGAGGTACCGGAGTCCAGGGTGCGCCTGCCCGGGATCCGGACGTCGGGGCTGCGGGTGTCGGCACCCCGGATGTCGGGGATCCGGCCGTCGGGGACCCGGGAGCCCCGGGCTCGGCTGGTGGCGCCTCCCGGCGGCCGGTCGGCGCGGGCGTCGCGGGCGAGCCGGAGCGGCGTCGGCTCCGCGGGGTGGACGAGGCGGGCTCGGCGGGTGCACCCGGCCCGACCTGGGTGGTTTCTGACATGGTTCCCCTCCAGGAAAACCGGCCGGGGACGGGAAAACCCCGTCCCCGGCCGGCCGGCACGTCCGATATCCGCTTTTACTCCACGTTCGTGTACTGGCCGACGATCGCCGCGGCGTCGCCGCCGAGGCTGACCGCGACGCCGACGTTCACCGGCACGACCGTGGTGACGTCGACGAGGCTGGTGGCCTCGCGGCGGGGCAGCAGCTCGGCCGACTGGTCGGCCAGCTCGAGTTCGTTCATGTCTTCTCCTTCTAGGTGGTGTCCGGTCGCGCGCCGCCGGTGTTCAACGGCGCGCGACCGGGAACTCGGTCAGGAAGGGTCACTTCTGGCCGAGGTCGATGTCCTGGTTGGCGAGCGCCACGGCGTTGCACTCGCCGCTGAGGGCGACCGCGGTGTTGGTGGCGTAGACGTCGGCCAAGTTCAGGCTGCCCAGGGCCTCGCGGGCGGGCAGCAGCTCAGCGAAGGTCTCGAAGTTCACGATGTGCTCCAAGGTGTAGAGATGGGTGCAAGACGGTCGCGGCGGCGTCGCCGCGGGAGATGACCCCGATATCCCCCATCGGGGTCACCTGGGCGGTCCGGATCAGGACCTGGTCAGTGGCTGGGATCAGCCCTTCTGGCCGAGGTCGATGTCCTGGCTGGCCACCGCCACGGCGTTGCCCTCACCGCTGATGGCGACCGCGGTGTTGGTCGCGTACAGGTCGGCGAAGTTGAAGGAACCGAGGGCCTCGCGCGTCGGCAGCAGCTCGGCGGACACTTCCAGCTCGGAGATCTCGAAAACGTTCACGGTCGTACTCCTCATCGAGTTGATGAACTTTCGAACCGCGGCCTCTTGCGCCGCTGGCCGGAAGTACGCCAGACCCGGCGTCACCGGTCCGTCACCCGCCCGTCACGGTGCGCGGCCGGCACCCGCTCGGGCGACCGGTGGCGCCCAGCCCGTCACCTGCGGTGAAACCGCGCGTTGTGCAGCGGGAAGGCCGTTCGGGGGCTGGACGCGAAACGACCCGGAGACCGATGTGGTCGCCGGGTCGGGTGAATCGGGGTGGATCTTGCGGGCGGGCTTCCCGCGGGGCGTCAGCCGGGCTCGGCGCCCGTTTCGCCGTCGGCGTCGAGGCCGTGCTCGATGGCGTAGCGGGCCAGCTCGACCCGGTTGTGCAGCTGCAGCTTGCGGAGCGTGGACTGCACGTGGTTCTCCACGGTGCGGTGCGAGATGACCAGCTTGTTCGCGATCTGCCGCGCGGTGAGGCCCTTCGCGACCTGCCGCAGCACCTCGGTCTCGCGGTCGGTGAGCTGCGGGGCCTGCGATTCGGCGCCCGGCGACACCGCCATCCGCCGGTACTCGCCCAGCACCAGCCCGGCGAGGCCCGCGGTGAACACGGCGTCCCCGGCGGCGGTGCGGCGGACCGCGTCCA
The DNA here is from genome assembly GCF_040643635.1 of Saccharopolyspora sp. NPDC047091. Taxonomy (NCBI): domain Bacteria; kingdom Bacillati; phylum Actinomycetota; class Actinomycetes; order Pseudonocardiales; family Pseudonocardiaceae; genus Saccharopolyspora; species Saccharopolyspora sp. NPDC047091. The sequence goes on along the minus strand of NZ_JBEYUS010000008.1, from coordinate 48,943 downwards.
CCAGCTCGTCCACCGAGGCGGACTTGACCAGGTAGCCGGAGGCGCCCGCCTTCACCGCCTCCAGCACGTCGCTGTGCTCCCCGCTGGCCGACAGCACCAGCACCCGGGTCCCGGGGATCTCCTGGGTGATCTGCCGGGACGCGTCGACGCCGGAGGTGTCGCCGAGGTTCAGGTCCATCAGCACCACGTCGGGGCGCACGGTGCGGGCGATCCGCAGCGCGGACACGGCGTCCCCGCTGGTGGCCCGGATCTCGAAGCCGCGTTCGGCGAGATCCCGGGACACCCCGTCGCGCCACATCGGATGGTCGTCCACCACCATCACCGACACGTGCGGCTCGGTCATCCTTCTCCTCCTCCGCGCGGTGCCGGGTCGGCATCCCGGTCGTCCGCTCGTTCCGCGTCCGCGGCGAGCGGGGCCGGGTGCGCCGTCCGCCGGGGGAACATCTTCTCGGCCACCGATCGCGCGCGGCCGCCCGCCCCTGCGGGGGCCGAGTGCGGGTGCGGTAACCGGATCTCCCACTCGGTGCCTTCTCCCGGGGTGGTGTCCAGGGAGATCGTGCCGCCCCAGTGCCGGACCCGGCCGCGGATCGACTGGGCGACGCCCATCCGGCCCTCCGCGGCTGCCTCGGCCAGCCTGCCCTCGGCGATGCCCGGGCCGTCGTCCCGGACACTGATCACGATCTCGTCCGGCAGCTCTTCGAGCAAGACCCAAGCGCGCGCATCCGGGCCCGCGTGCCGCTCCACGTTCTCCAGCGCCTCCCGCACGATCAGCAGCACGTCGGAGCCCATCGGCTCGGGCAGCCGGACGTCGGTGGCGGGGACGGACACCTGCACCTTGCCGGTGCGCAGCACCTGGAGGCGGGCGACCAGGTCGACCTCGCCCTCCGCGTCGTGCTCGGGCGGGGCGGTGGCGACCAGCGAGCGCAGCGCGATCTCCTGCTCCCCGGCGAGGTGGGCGAGCTCGGCGGCCTCCCCGCCGAGCTCCACGCCGCGGTTGCGCACCCGCGCCAGCACCTGCAGCACGCTGTCGTGGATGGAGCGGGCCAGCCGTTCCCGCTCGGCGGTCGCGGCCTCCGCGCGCAACGCCTGGCTGAGCCGTTCGGTGGAGCGCCGGGCGGTGTCCGCGGCCAGCCCGAACAGCATGCCCGCGCCGATCAGCAGCACCGCGTCCTGGAACATCAGCGGCGTGTAGAGGTCCCGGATCGCGAAGTTGATCAGCGCGGAGATCGCGCCGGAGATACCGCCGCCGATCCAGCCCCACTGCACGCCGGCCAGCGTCACCATCGACGGCTGCCACATGCTGATCACCGACGGGGCGAGCTCCCGCATCTGCTCCTCGGTCATGATCAGCTCGTTGCCGAGGAACAGCACCGAGATCAGCACCTGGTCCACGAGCACCAGCGCGTTCGTCCGGCCGTCCCGCACCCGGAACCGCCACACGGTGAACACGGTCCAGCCGATCATGATGACGATCTCGAGCACCGCGAGCGCGGGGCGCTGGTAAGCGGGGAACTGGATCGCGAACCACAGCACCGCGTACACGAGTCCGACTGATCGGAAGAAGTTGTGCGCGCGCCACAACGGCGACCGCCCATCGGCGATCCGAACGCTCTGCGGCGCGGTGTTCTTCGGCATCACGGCTGTTCCCTCCCGATCGACCATCCTGCCGTATCGATCGAGTTCCGTGAGCCGACGATCGGTGAACACGCTCGGTGTTTGTCGTCACCGAGCGGATCTACCCGAATGGACCCGAGAGCCGGGTTTCCCCGGAAGATCGAGTTATGCCAGGCTCAGGAGTAGTAACCGATCCGGTACTTGGCTGAAGCGAGACACCGCCATTCGCGCGTTTTCGGAAAAGTCGACCGGATCAAGGACCGCTCGCCCGTCCGGGCGAGGAAGAGACGTGAGGAATCATGGCGCCGTGGCCCTTGTGGCGGCTCCGGGCACCCGCACTGATCCACGTGCTGCTCACCCAGGCCGCCGCCATCGGCCTGGTCCTCCCGGTGGTGCTGCTGAACTCGCCGCCGACGCCCACCCAGTGGTTCCGGTTCGCCATGCTCGGCGGGACCGCGGCCGCCGTCATCATCGCGACCTCGGTGACCATCCACCTGCGCAGCGGGGTGCGCCGCGACCCGTGGACGGTCCACATGGCCTACCTGGCGGCGGGTGGGCTGGTGCTGCCGCCGAACCTGCTGGTCCTGCTGCTGCTGGGCCCGGCGCTGCACGGGGTGCTGGAGGCGCGGCCGGACCCGCACCGCTGGCTGTTCGTCACGGCGTCGACGACGTTGGCGGTGTTCGCGGCCCGCTGGGTCGTCGGCTGGGAGAACCCGCGGTGGGACCCGGCGGTGATCGTGCTGGCCGGGACGACGCTGCTGGCGGTGCGGGCGCTGCTGGTGGGGATCGGGCTGCGGCTGCGCGATCCGGGGGCGCCGCGCGAGGACGTGGTGGGCGAGCCGATCGACGTGCTGCTCGGCATCGTGGCGGCCTGCTTCGGCGGCGTGCTGGGGATGGCGGTGCTGCAGCAGCCGGAGGTCGCGGTGCTGGGCGGGCCGATGCTGGCGCTGCTGGACCTGGCGGGCCAGCTGCCGCACTGGCGGCGGTCGGCGCAGCGCGACGGCAAGACCGGGCTGGCGAACGCGCTGCACTGGGACCGGATCGCGCGGGCGGAGTTGCGGCGGGCGAGCGCCCGGGACCGCGGTGCCGCGCTGCTGCTGCTGGACCTGGACCACTTCAAGCGGGTCAACGACGAGGTGGGGCACCTCGCGGGGGACGCGGTGCTGGCGGCGGTCGCGGTGATGCTGCGGGACAGCGTGCGCAAGGAGGACCTGGTCGGCCGGTTCGGCGGCGAGGAGTTCGTGGTGCTGCTCCCGCACGCCTGCCCGGAGGTGGCGCACGCGGTGGCCGAGCGGGTCCGGTTGTCGGTGGCGGCGCTGTCGGTGCCGACCCGCGACACCCTGGGGCGGCCGCGCGAGCTGACCGGGGTGACGGTGAGCGTGGGGGTGTCGACGACGGCGCGGTTCGGCTACGAGCTGCCGGATCTGCTGGTGGCCGCGGATGCGGCGTTGCTGACGGCGAAATCGTCGGGCCGGAATGCGGTGACGTTCGCCTGAGCGCGGATTCCGCTCGGCATTCGCGACGGGATTTCGGGATCTCCCGGAACGGGTCCGGGCCGGCGGGGAGCACCCCTTTCCGGCCCGGTCTCGTTTCGATTTTCGGTTGTTCGCGCGCGGTCAGCGGGAATCGGAATCGGGACCAGGCGAGTCCGCGGGACCACCGTTCGCGGATTTCCCGCCCGCGTCGTCCGCCGCGCGGTGCGAACCCGTGCCGGTGGACTTCCCCGCGCCGCTCGCCTGCTGCGCGTCCGCCTCGTTCCCGGCCGATTCCGGATTCGCCGGTGGTTCCGCCTCGTGCGGATCGGTTCCCGTCACCGGCGTCTCCGCGTCCTCGCCCGCCGTCAGCGAACGGATCGCCGAGTTCAGCACCGCCACCACCGGCACCGCCAGCAGCGCCCCGACGATTCCGCCGACCACCACGCCGGCGCTGATCGCCAGCACCACCGCCAGCGCGTGGACCTGCACCGCGCGGCCCAGCAGCAGCGGCTGCAGGATGTGCCCCTCCACCTGCTGGACCAGCAGCACGACCAGCACCACCAGCAGCGCGTTCACCCAGCCGCTGGTCACCAGCGCCACCAGCACCGCGACCGAACCGGAGGCCACCGCGCCGATGATCGGCACGAACCCGCCGAGGAACACCAGCGCGGACAGCGGCAGCGCCAGCGGCACCCCGATGATCGTCAGCCCGATCCCGATGCCCACCGCATCGGCGACCGCGACCAGCGCCGTCGCCCGCACGTACCCGACCAGGGAGGCGAACCCGCGGATGCCCGCCACGTCCACCCGGCCCCGCACGTGCGACGGCACCAGGCCGATCAGGAACAGCCACACCCGGCGGCCGTCGTGCAGGAAGAAGATCAGCGTGAACAGCGCCAGCACCAGGCCGGTGAGGAAGTTGCCGAACGTGGACGCCGTGGACAGCGCACCGCTGGTCAGCGCCGCCTGGTTCTCCTGCAGCCAGCGGGCGGCCTGCCCCAGGTACTCGTCGATCTGCTCCTCGCGCAGGTGCAGCGGCCCCTGCAACAGCCAGCCGCGGATCTGCCCGAGGCTGCGCAGGATCTCCCGCTGCAGCTCGGGGAACCCGTTGATGAACGCGTTGATCACGAAGGTGAGCACGCCGCCGACCAGCGCCAGGCCGCCGACGAGCACCACCGCCGTCGCGATCGCCCGCGGCACCCGCCGCCGCGCCAGCCAGGACACCGCCGGGGCCAGCAGCGCCGCCAGCAGCAGTGCGATGGCCACCGGGATGACCACCACGTAGAGCCTGCCGAGCGCCAGGCTCAGCACGTACACCGTGCCGAGCACCACCAGCAGGCGCCAGCACACGGCTGCCGTCACTCGCAGTACCCGCGGCACGTGGGTGGAGGCGTCCTCCGTTGGGGCGATCTTCGCGTTGGTCACCACGCCACCGTAGCCGTGACCATGCGGTTCCCGGTGGGGTCGGCGCGATCACGCATCCGCGGACGCCGGCAGGCCCGTGTCACCCGATACGGGGGCGTTCCGCGAGATCACTACCTCTGCGGCCCACCTGCTGACAGAGTGCCCGTCGGCAGTGCACGTCGATCAAGCCGCCGAACGGTCCAACCGGACCGGTCGAACGGAGGGTCGTTGAGCGGACATGCAGCCCCGACGGAAAGTGGAACCGGACCAGATGCCGGACAGTCTCCGAACAGCAGGCGGTAGCCGCGGTTGGCGGCTGCTGGCTCGCGCGCTGGTCGTCGCCGGTGCCGCGGCCGCGGGCAGTTCGGTGGGCTGGTTCGCCGGGAACGCCGGCGCGGACGCGCTGGTCGACCCGCCCGCCGCCGAAGGCGCGCACGAGTCCACATCGGACGGCACTGTCGACCTCGCGCCCGTGCGGGACGCCATCGCGCCGGAGCACCGCGCGACGCCGAACTCCGACGAGGGTGCGCCGTCCGCCGCCCACCGGGTGAGCACCGCCGTGCACCACATCGCCGCACCGCTGGCCCGCGCCGCGGACATCCCGGACGCCGACTCCGGCACCGGCACCGCACCGCGGCCGGGTTCCTCCGAAGTGGACGGTCCGGACCCCGGTCGGTTCGCCCTCGACGAACTCGCCCCGCACCACCTCGTCGGCCGGGTGGCCGAGGCACGACCGGTGTCGACCGCGCTGGACGGCGCGGGCTCGCTGCTGCGCCCGGTGCGCGGCGCGCTGACCCCGGGCCCCGGTGCCGACCGCCCCGTTCCGCCGCTGGCGGAGCTGACCCGGCCGATCACCGACGGGCTCGGCGCGCTGACCGCCCCGCTGCGGGACGCCATCGCCCCGGGCACGCCCGCGCCTCCCGCGCCGCTGCCGTCCCCGGGACCCGCCCCCGTCGAGCAGCCGCTCCCGAACCCGCTCGCTCCGGCGGCCGAGGCACCGCGGGCACCGGCGGTCTCCGCTGCCGAAGCGGCCGATGCTCCGGCCCCGGTCACCGCGCACGACGCGGGCGACGCGAGCTTCCGCGCGCCCGCCGAACCCGGCCACCGCGAGCCGTGGTCCCCGGACGGGACCGTCCCGGTGCCGCCCGCGACGGGCGGCGCGACCGGGCACACCTCCGACGGCGGCGCGGGCAACGGCGGTCTCGGCATGACCTGGCCGCTGCCCGCCGACTCGGCCGACCGCGCCGCGCTGAGCTCTCCCGGCCGATCGGATTCCGTGCTCAACGGCACCTTCGCGCCGTCCCCCGGCACCACCCCCGACTGAGCGGTGCGCCGCGGCGACGCTCGCCGCGCTCTGCGACGCACTCGTACCACCGCCGCCGGATCGTGATCGACGCATCCGAGGACGGCGCCGCTCGAACCATTGCTTTCCCCGCCCGAACGGGGAAATATCCGAAGGAGACCGCATGCAGACTTGGGCGAAGCGCGGCGTGCGTGCCGCGCTGGTCACCGGTGGTGTGCTGGCCGTGGGAACCACGATGGCCGCAGCCGAAGGCACCGGCCCGTCCCGGCCTTCCGGAGACGGGAACCACGGCAGCCTGGGTACCCGATTCGACACCGCAGATCCGGAACGGGGAGATTCCGTGTTGCCCGCGTTCGACGCCGACGGCTCCCGGCCGCAGCTGGGCGAAGCGTTCGCGTCGTACCGGAACGCCGACACCGGCCGCTACCGGGCACTGGTGCTCACCGGGAAGATCGACCCGGTGCGCGACCTGCTCCCCGCCGTCGAGCACGACATGACGCAGGAGATCCCGGTCCTGCGCGACCTGGACCCGGCGCGGCCGGACATGCAGCTCGCGGGCTGGGTCGGCGACCCGGCGACCGCGCGGCCGGCGCCGGGCGACGGACGGCACAGCCTCCGCCGCGGCGCCGAGGTGCGCACCCCCGCCGAGGGCTTCCACCGCTCGCTGAGCTGGGCGGGCCCGATCGGCGACATCGTCCGCGGCGGCCCCGGCCTCCCGGCCGAGGCGCAGGTGCCGGAGGTGACCGGCGAGCTGATCATCCCGCTGGCCGACCCGGCCACCGTGGACCCCGAGGACGGCATCGTCGCCCTGTGGGGCGGCGCGCTCGGCGCGGACGGGGCGGAGCGGTCCGCCGCGCCCGCCGCGCTCGGCACCGGACTGCTGGACGCCGCCGGCGTGGACCTCACCTCCGGTGAGCTGCCCGGTCCGGACGTCCGGCTGCACGAGGTCCCGCCGTCGCTGCTCGCGGCCGCCCTGGCCGAGCGGCCGCACGTGCCCGCGGCCCGCGCCGACCAGCTGGCGCTGGAGGTCCCGGGCGAGCACCTGGACCACCCGCAGGTGCCGCCCGCGCTGTCCGGTCCGCTCGCGCTGGAGCGCGACGGCGGGTCGCCGCTGCAGGCGCCGCTGCCGCTCGGCGGTGAGCTGAACGCGTTCGGCGGCGGGCAGCTCAGCGGCCCCACCGCCGGCGGGCTCACCGGGGCGCCGGCCGAGGTCGGTCCGCAGACCGACGACCGGCCCACCGTGTCGTTCCTGGCGGCGATCCCCCGGTTCAGCACGACCCCGGAGGACGTTCCGGTGCAGGTGGAGGTGCTCGACGAGCTCGACGCCACCACTCCGGAGCGGGACCGGATCCTGGCCAGCCCGCTGCCGCCGGAGCCGCGGGCCGCCGAGCCGGTCGGCATCGAACTGCCGGTGCTCGGCGCTCCGCCCTCGATCAACGCGGCGCAGGGGCACACGGTCCCGATCCCGGGCATCGCCGCCCAGCCGCGCGGCCTCGACGACACCGTCGAGTTCCAGCGCATCTGACGCACCGCACCGCGGCGACGAGAACGGCCGCCGGACCCCAGTGGTCCGGCGGCCGTTCCGCGTTCGGGGGCCTGCGCGATCAGGCGGGAGTGGAGGACACCCGGGGTTCGTCGTCGGGTTCGATGGTCCGCTTCCCGAGCCGGTGGGTGCGCCACAGGCCGTAGGCGTAGTAGGCCAGCAGCGCCAGCCCTAGGTACACGTACGCGTTGCCGACGAGGTGCTCCAGCGGGTTCCAGTGCAGTTCCCGCCCCTTGCCCTGCGGCACCTTCCACATCGGCCCGAGCGTGCACAGCGAGGCCGCCAGCCCGGAGATCATCAGCAGTCCCCAGTCGGCCCGCCGCACCGCGGCACCCGCCAGCAGCACCACCGCCGGAATCGCCCACACCCAGTGGTGCGACCAGGAGATCGGCGAGATCAGCAGCGACAGCAGCCCGTTGAGCGTCACCGCCATCGGCAGGTCCTGCTGCCGCAGCGCGTGCACCATGCCCGCGATGGCCAGCGCCAGCACCACCAGCGTCACCAGCACGAGCACCATCGGCACGTTCCCGACGCCGAGCTTCGTCAGCGCCGACCGCAGCGACTGGTTGCCCGCGTACACCGAGGCGTTGCCGGTGAAGGTGGGGCCGAAGGACACGTTGCCGGTGGCCATCACCTCCTGCGTCCAGTACTTCCTGGTGCCGTCGAAGGCCAGCACGAGTCCGATGAGGACGGTCCCGGCGAAGCCGAGCGCCGCCATCGCGATCGGCTTGAAGTCCTTGCGCAGCAGGAAGAACAGCAGGAACGCGGCCGGGGTGAGCTTGATCCCGGCGGCGATGCCGATCAGCAGCCCGCGCGGGTACGGCGTCTTCTGCCCCGGCCCGGTGCGCCACAGGCAGTCGACCGCGACCAGCGCCATCAGCACCAGGTTGATCTGCGCGTAGGTCAGCGTCTCCATGACCGGTTCGGACAGCGTCGCCAGCGGCAGCACCACGCCGGTCCACAGCACGACCCGGTCCCGCTGCCCGCGCAGGAACGTGGAGGCCCCGAGCACCAGGTACAGCGTCACCAGCAGCGCCACGTGCGACACCAGCATGATGATCGACACGGCCACCAGCTTGGAGACCAGTCCGAGCGGGGCGAACAGGATCGCCGCGAACGGCGGGTAGATGAACGGCAGCTTCAGCCCGGACTGCGTGGCGGGCAGCGGGCCGTACATGTCCTTGCCCTGGAGCCACGCGCGGGCGCCGAGCCGGTAGACCTCGCCGTCGATGTGGTCGTGCGGGCTGATCGTGGAGACCAGCAGCACGGCGAGCAGTTCGGCGACGCCGATCGCGATCAGCAGCCTGCGGTTCTCCCTGGCGAGGTCGCGGATCACCTCGCCGAAGGGTCGTCGCGTCGCGTCATCCGGTCCGCTCACCGCCACGAGGGTCACCGTCCTGGTCATCGATGCGGGGGTGCCGCCGAGCGCCGACGGCCGTGGCCCAGCGTAGAGGCAGCCCTTGATCGGGCCGGAGCCCGGCGGAACCGGAGCGGCTCGCAGGGCGCACCGCAGTCGAAGATCATCCGCCTTATGGACCCGTCGTTTCCCGCATCGGGTGGCGCTTCGGACTTGACCCGGGTAGTTGCTGACGCAGCGTTATTCGCGCTCCGTAAATACCACCATTACGGGTGGTAGTGATGCTCTTGAATTCAGACCTCTCAGCAGAGGAGAGTCCAGTTGACTGCTCCGTTTGGTGGGGAGGAGGGGCCGAATGAGTGTCCTGGACGTGACCGCGCCATCCCAGCTGCCGCCGATCTGGGACGAGCTGATCACCGGATTGACCGTGGGCGTGCTGCTCACGGACGAGCGCGGCCAGGTGCTCGCCACCAACGACGTCGCCGCGGACCTCATGCAACTGACGAAGTCCGATCTGCTCACCGGTGCGAGACCCAGCGGCTGGAAGGTGCGCGACGACACCGGTGCCGCGATGCCGGACTGGTCCGAGCTGGCCGGGCAGGTGCTGCGCGCGGGTTCGCCGCTGTCCACCCCGATGGTCGTCGAGCGCGGCGGTCACCCCACGCGGCTGTGGGCTGACTACCACGCGGTGCGCGCCCAGGGGAAGCGGCGCGTGCTGATCCTGCTGCAGGCCGTGCAGACCGACGTCTCGCACAGCCGCGGCCTGCTCGACCCGCTGACCGGGCTCCCCGGCCGGGCGCTGCTGCTGGACCGCCTGGAGCAGTCCCTGGTGCGCGCCCGCACCCGCGGGATGCTCACCACGCTGGTGCTGCTCGACGTGCACCGGCTGGCCGCGTTCAACACCGAGCACGGCTTCGCCAGGGGCGACGAGCTGCTCGGCACCCTCGCGGGCCGCCTGCGGCAGGGCATGTCCGACGAGCACACCGTCGCCCGCTACGGCGGCGACGAGTTCGCACTGGTCGCCGACCACCCGAACGGCAACGGCGAGGCCATCGCCCAGCAGGCCCGCCGGATGGCGAGCTGGCCGATGCGGATCGGGCCCACCAGGGTCCGGCCGAACCTGCGGGTCTCCTGGGTGACCACCAACGGCAACGCCACCGCGCACGCCGTGCTCTCCCGCGCCGAGCAGCAGCTCCAGCGCTGAACGTCCCCGCCGGGCCCGAGGCCTGGCGGGGACCGTCGCGTCAGCTCTCGACGTCGCCCGAGATGAAGTCCTCCACGGCCTGGTAGGCCGCCGAGTCCGAGTACTGCTCCGGCGGCGACTTCATGAAGTACGAGGACGCGGACAGGATCGGGCCGCCGATGCCGCGGTCCTTCGCGATCTTGGCGGCGCGCAGCGCGTCGATGATGATCCCCGCCGAGTTCGGCGAGTCCCACACCTCCAGCTTGTACTCCAGGTTCAGCGGCACGTCGCCGAACGCGCGCCCCTCCAACCGGATGTAGGCCCACTTGCGGTCGTCCAGCCACGGCACGTGGTCCGACGGGCCGATGTGCACGTTCCGCTTGCCCAGGTCGCGGTCGACCTGCGAGGTGACCGACTGGGTCTTGGACTTCTTCTTGGACTCGAGGCGCTCGAGCTCCTTCATGTTCAGGAAGTCCATGTTGCCGCCGACGTTGAGCTGCATCGTGCGGTCCACGTGCACGCCGCGGTCCTCGAACAGCTTCGTCAGCACGCGGTGCGTGATGGTGGCGCCGACCTGCGACTTGATGTCGTCGCCGACGATCGGCACGCCCGCCTCGGTGAACTTCGCGGCCCACTCCGGGTCGGAGGCGATGAACACGGGCAGCGCGTTCACGAACGCCACCCCGGCGTCCAGCGCGGCCTGCGCGTAGAACTTGCCCGCGTCGTCGGAGCCGACCGGCAGGTAGGACACCAGCACGTCGACCTCGGCGTCGCGCAGCGCCTGCGCCACGTCGACCGGGGCCTCGTCGGACTCGTCGATCACCTCGCGGTAGAACCGGCCGAGCCCGTCGAGGGTGTGGCCGCGCTGCACCTGGACGCCCAGCGGCGGGACGTCGGCGATCTTGATGGTGTTGTTCTCGCTGGCCACGATGGCCTCGGAGAGGTCCCTGCCGACCTTCTTGGCGTCCACGTCGAACGCGGCCACGAACTGCACGTCGCGCACGTGGTAGTCGCCGAACTGGACGTGCATCAGGCCGGGAACCCGGGTGTCCGGGTCGGCGTCGGCGTAGTACTGGACGCCCTGCACCAGCGATGCCGCGCAGTTGCCCACGCCGGCGATCGCCACTCGAACCGCGCCCTCGCGGCGGTCTGTGCTCATGGCAGGGTCCTCCTTGTAGGTCATGTGTCGTCGTCCTTCTTCCCGCTCGCCGGTGCCCCGGGGTTCCCGGGGTCGCGCGAGCAGCCGGATCGGCCGGATCAGGCCCGGCCGGGCCGTGGTCTGGGAGTGGCCCGTCGCGCGGATGCTGCGCGCGGGTCGCGGCGGGGGTGCGGCGACGTCGGCGTCCCCCGCCTGGGCAAGCCGACGACCGGTGTCGACCGGTCACCGCGGGCTCCCGCTGCCCGCGACTCCCGGGACGTGCACCGGTGTCCTCTTCGACAACCACCGGACCGGACGCGCTGTTCCCGCGGATCCGGCGAGTTCGCCGCGCTGCGCCCGAATGGTCCGATCAGCGACGTGGGGCCGGTCACGTTCCGGCGGCGCGGCCCGGCGCGCAGCTCGCGAGCGGTCCGTTTGGTCCCGAGACCATCGGTGCCGCCGGATTTCAAGATCAACCCGGGGTGCGGTGGCGTCCCGGCCGTCCGGTAGAACATCTCGCAGCGAGCTCCCCGGCCACCTCGGTCGCCGTGCGGAGATCGTCGCAGTTCCGACCCGGTGCGCCGGGCCCGCTGCGGGAAGCCGGGCATGGCGAGTTCGCGCATCCGCACCTCCCGCGCCCGAGCCGTCCCCAGCCGTACTTGCCCGAGAAAGGAGTATATCTTCGGCGCTTCCCCGGTCAGCGCAGGTAGAGACCAACCACGCTGCTCACGACACCGCAGGTCACGCGACGGAAACGGGCGCTGCCCCTAACGGCGCATGGAGCACCGGCACCGGACACGTACCCTGTTCCTCGTGCGGACCCAACGGCAAGTGGTGGATTACGCGTTGCAGCGCAGGTCGCTGCTGGCGCAGGTCCACGCTGGCCGAGTCGGGGTGATGGAGGTCTGCGACGCGAACCCGTACCTGTTGCGGGCGGCGAAGTACCACGGCGAGCCCAGCGAAGTGACCTGTCCGGTGTGCCGGAAGGAACCGCTCACGCTGGTGTCGTGGATCTTCGGCGAAGAACTGAAGCACGCATCGGGGTCCGCCCGCGGTCCCGATGAGCTGGAACGGTTGGCGGCCTCGATCGCGGAGTTCACCGTGCACGTCGTCGAAGTCTGTCGGACGTGCAGTTGGAACCACCTGGTGCAGTCGTACGTCCTCGGAACCGGTGACTTGAACAACCGCCGCCCCCGGCGCAAGACTGCGGCCGAGTGAACCGGCCGTGAGAACGAGCAGCACCGCCCCGCGCGAAGCGGGGCCACCCCGACGTGAATGCATCACCTGGCGTCGCACGACGCCTGTCCTGGAGGCCAACTCGTGAACGACGAGCGTGACGACCCAGCTCGTGGCCGCCACTCCCGGCAGCCCGACGGTCGCAACCCCGGTCCCCCCGACGACCGGGCCACGCCCCCCTCGTCCCGGCAGCAGGGTCCGCGTCCGCAGGGCCCACCGCCCCCGGGCGGTACTCCGCCGGGCGGTCGGCCTGCCGGACCGCAGAACCCCGCGAACCAGCCGCCCGGTGGGCAGCGTCCGGGGGCGCAGCAGCGTCCGCCGGGTCCGCCGCCGGGCGCTCCGCAGAACCCGCCGCCGCAGAACCCCGGCCAGCAGAACGCCGGCCCGCAGAACCCGGGCCAGCAGCGCCCCGCCGGGCCGCCGCCCGGTCCGGGCGCGGGTCCGTGGCCCGGTGAGGGGACGCGCCAGCAGCAGCCCCCGCAGGGCCGTGCGCGGCAGGGCGGCGACCAGCCGAACTGGCCGGGCGAGGGCCCGCGCGGTGACCAGGACGCCGAGGCGCCGTCCGAGAAGACCGGGGCGTGGGTGCCGTCGTTCGACGACGAGGACGACGCCCCGACCGGGAAGCGCGCCGCCGACTCCGGCGGTGGTCGCAAGCTCGACCTGCCGACCTCGTTCACCAAGCAGCCGCCGCCCGCCGCGGACCAGCGCACCCAGCGCCAGCCCGGTGCAGGTCAACAGGCTCCGGGTCAGCAGGGCCCAGGCCAGCAGGGCCCGGGACAGCAGGCTCCGGGCCAGCAGGGAGCCGCGCAGCAGGGCGGTCCCGCGACCCCGGACGAGCAGCACACCCAGCAGTTCGGGCCGCCGCAGCGACCCGGCCAGCAGCCCACCCGCCAGGTGCCCCCGCCGCCGCCCGGTGGCCAGAGCACCCGGCAGGTCCCGCAGCCCGGTGGCAGGCCCGCACCCGGTGCGGTCCCGCCCGGTGAGCGGCCGACCGAGAACATCCCGCAGACCCCCGGGGACGGCAAGGACCAGGGCCGCGGTCGCGGCCGCGGTGGTGCCGTGGCCGGTGGAGTCGTCGGCGGCGTGGCCGGTGCGGCCGCGCTCGGCGGTGCGGCCGCCGCCGCGGGCGGTGGCGCGGCAGGTGCCGGCGCAGCGGGCGCGGCAGGAGCGGGAGCGGCGGGTGCCGCCGGTGGCGCGAACGGTGATGCGCCGCGCGAGCCGCAGCTGCTCACCCACGAGGCCACGCAGAGCTCGTACGACTACTACTCGACGAACGACGCGTACTCCGACGACGGCCGCTACGACGACTACGACGACGGGTACGACGACGGCTACGGGAACCGCGGACATGGTGACGACGGATTCGGCCCCGACGACGAGCCGCTCGACCCGGATGACGAGTTGAGCGCCCGCAAGGCGAAGCGGAAGAAGATCTGGCGGCGCATCCGCCGCACCTGCTACGTGGCCGCCGGGGTGATGCTGCTGCTCGGCATCGGGACGTTCGCCTGGGGCTACACCATGTGGGAGGTCCCGAACCCGGAGGAGATCGCCAGCCGCACCGAGCAGACGATCATCATCAACTCCGCGGACGGCAAGGAGCTGACCCGGGTGGAACCCGAGGGCGGTTCCAAGACGATGATCCGGGACCTGGACGAAGAGGTCTCGAAGCCGATGCGCGACGCCACGGTCGCCGCGGAGGACGCGTCCTTCTACACCAACCCGGGCTTCTCCATCCGAGGCATCCTGGTCGCGGTGTACAACCAGATCGGCGGTGGCGCCGGTGGTGGTTCCACGCTGACCCAGCAGTACGTGAAGCTGGCGCTGGACCAGGACGAGTACTCGATCACCCGGAAGATCAAGGAAGTCGTCGTCGCCTACAAGGTGACCAACCAGCAGTCGAAGGACGACATCCTCAAGGCCTACCTGAACACCGCGTACTACGGCCGCGGTGCGAACGGCATCCACTCGGCGGCGGAGGCCTACTTCGGCAAGCTGCCGAAGGACCTGGACCCGAGCGAGGCCGCGGTCCTGGCCGGCATGGTGCAGCGCCCCACCGACAACGACCCCCGGGTCGACCCGGAGCAGGGGCAGTGGCGCTGGGAGTACGTGGCCGACCAGATGCTGAAGAACAACTTCGTCAGCAAGGACGTCCGCGCGAGCATGCAGCTGCCCGTCACCCGGGAGCGCGATGCGTGGAAGAGCAAGCCGGAGGGCAACGCCTCCCAGCTGCACATCCGCAAGCAGGTCCTCGCGGAGCTGGAGCGCGAGGGCTACAACGAGCAGGCGCTGACCCTCGGCGGCTACACGATCACCACGAACATCGACTCGAACGCGCAGCGGATGGCCGAGGACGCGGTCCGGAAGGTGACGCAGGGCCAGCCGCAGAACCTGCGCACCTCGCTGGTCGCGGTCGACCCGAAGACCGGTGGAGTCCGGGCCTACTACGGCGGCGGTGACCAGGTGTACTTCGACTACGCCGCCTCGCCGCAGCCGCCGGGTTCGTCGTTCAAGCCGTTCGTGGTGATGGCCGGTCTGGAGAAGGACTACGGCATCGGCGAGTACTACGACGGCAGCGACCACCAGCCGATCCTGGGCACCACGTTCGGCAACGCGCCGGGCTCGGTGTGCGACGACCCGAAGCACTGCGGTGTCCGCGAGGCCATGAACAAGTCGGTGAACACCGTGTTCGTGAACATGGCCGCGAAGTTCCGCACCACGGCGGTGCGGGAGGCCGCGATCCAGGCGGGCGTCCCGGCCGAGTACGACGGCGAGCCGACGCTGCAGAACAAGGACGGCGGCGTCGACGCCGGTATCGCGCTGGGCGCCTACCCGGTGCGGGCGATCGACATGGCGGCCTCGTACGCGACCTTCGCGAACGAGGGCAAGCAGGTCCACCCGCAGTTCGTGTCGAAGATCCAGAACGCGGTGAAGACCGAGGAGTTCGCGCCGGAGCCGTCCAAGCCGGCCTTCTCCGACAGCGCCTCCGAGAGCAAGAACCTCGCCGCGAACGTCATCCAGTCGATGATCGGCGTGGCCGAGCACTCGAAGCTGCCGCTGGACAAGGACCGGCCGGTGGCCGCGAAGACCGGTACCCACCAGTACTTCGACACCGAGAAGAACCAGAACGCGTGGATGATCGGCGCCACGCCGCAGCTGTCCACCGCGGTCGGCATGCTCGCCGACGAGGACGGCAAGCCGGTGCCGGTGGAGCAGTCCAACGGGAAGATCATCTACGGCAGTGGCCTGCCCGGCGACATCTGGCAGGAATTCATGAACGAGTACCACAAGAACCTGCCGGTGGAGCAGTTCCCGAAGGCCAGCCCGATCGGCCAGTTCGAGCAGAAGCTCCCGCCGCAGCCGACGACGACGAGCGAGCCCCCGCCGCCGCCGACGACCTCGGAGCTGCCGCCGCCCACGTCCGAACAGCCGACCACCAGCGAGAGCGAGACGTCGGAGAGCGAGTCCGAGGGTTCCGACCCGTCCGACAACTGCGGCTTGTTCGGCTGCCCGCCGGGGCAGGGCGACGACGACGATGACGGGCCCGGCGGCAACGCCGTCGGACCGACCCGCGGACGCGACGGAGAATGATCCCGGCCCGCACCGGGCGGCGCGCGACGCCGCCCGGTGCGGGCGTGGGAGAACCGTCCGCACGTCGTAGCATCCGGGCGTGTCCACGAAGCCCGAGCACGCCGGTCCCGAGCCCGAGGAGCCCGACAAGGTGAGCGCGGCAGTGGACGGCGACTCGCTGGACGCGGCGGACCGGATCGCACCGACCTGGACCGAACCGGTCGCCGCGGCGGCCTCCCGCCCCTTCGGCGGCCCGCTGGGCAGGCACGCGCAGGTCGGCAGGCAGTGGTTCTGGACCCCGCTGCGCGTGCTGCTGCTGCTGGCGATGATCACGCTCGCCGCGGCCTGGTTGTTCAAGGCGCCCTGCCTGCAGACCTACGACACCTCGCAGGGCACCCAGCTGGACTGGCGGGCGAACCGCCAGTACACGGCGATGTGCTACTCCGACATCATCCCCCGCTTCGGCATGGGCGACCTCGCCCCCGACGGGGTGTTCCCGTACAAGACGCCGTGGACCGCAGCGCCCGGGACACCGCCGGAAGAGCAGCACTACATGGAGTACCCGGTGGTCACCGGGGTGTTCCAGTGGATCAACGCGAAGATCACCGATGGCTGGTCGACGCTGTCCGCGCTGGGCTGGCTGCCCCCGGTGATGATCACCGTCCTGTACTTCAACGTCACCGCGTTCTGGCTCACCGCGGCCTGGCTCGTCGTGGTGTGGTCCGCGATGCGGCTCGCCGCGCGCCGCACCTGGGACGCGGCGCTGGTCGCGCTGAGCCCGCTGGTGTTCGTGCACGCCTTCACCAACTTCGACGCCATCAGCGCCGCGCTCGCCACCACCGGGCTGCTGGCCTGGGCGAAGCGACGACCGTGGCTCGCCGGGGTGCTGATCGGGCTCGGCGGCGCGGCGAAGCTGTACCCGCTGCTGCTGCTCGGTCCGCTGCTCGTGCTGTGCCTGCGGGCGGGACGCCTGCGCGACGGCGGACGCGCGCTCGCCGGGGCCGCGGTCGCCTGGCTGGTGGTGAACCTGCCGATCCTGCTGCTGTACCCGGTCGGCTGGGGCGAGTTCTACCGGCTCAACACCACGCGCGGGGCCGATCCGGATTCGCTGTACAACGCGCTCGCCCACTTCACCGGCTGGGCCGGGTTCGACGGGCAGCTCGCCGCGGGGCAGTCGCCGGTGGTGCTCAACTCGGTGGCGCTGGGGCTGTTCGTGCTGGCCTGCGCCGCGATCGGCTGGCTCGCGCTGGCCGCGCCGGTGCGCCCCCGGCTGGTGCAGCTGTGCTTCCTGGTGGTCGCCGCGTTCCTGCTGACGAACAAGGTGTGGAGCCCGCAGTACTCGTTGTGGCTGGTGCCGCTGGCGGTGCTCGCGGTGCCGCGCTGGCGGTGGCTGCTGAGCTGGATGGTCGTGGACGCGGCGATGTGGGCGCCGCGGATGTACTACTACCTGGGCACCGGCAACAAGGGGCTGCCGGAGGGCTGGTTCCTGGGCGCGGTGCTGGTCCGCGACCTGCTGGTGGTCGCGCTGTGCGCGCTCGTGGTGCACGAGGTGCTGCACCCGGCCGCGGACCGGGTGCGCCGCGCGCTCGGCCCCGCGGGCTCGCACGGGGCGGACGCGGTGGACGACCCGTCCGGCGGATTCCTCGACGACGCCCCGGACCGCGTCGTGCTGCCCTGGCCGCGCGGCGCCGCGCGCCGGATGGGCGGCTGGCTGCGGACCGTCGGGCCCGGGGTTCAGCGCGGCGAACGCGCGAGCTGAACCGTCCGCTCCACATCGGACTCCGGCGGCGATTCGTCCTCGTCCACCGTGGACGTCGACCGGAGAAACGCCGGGAACAGGCCGACCAGCAGCGCGGCGCGCCCCCACACCCCGATCATCAGGGCTTGGGCGGTGAACCCGTCGTCGATCCCGCCGCCCTCGCCCAGCCAGCGGAAGATGCTGATGCCCATCGCGAGGTCCGCCACCAGGTACGCCACCACCCAGCCCCAGCGCACCCGCAGCAGCACGAAGAACGGCAGCAGCCACAGCACGTACTGCGGCGAGTGCACCTTGTGCAGCAGCAGGAATCCGCACAGCACCGCCGCCGACACCTGGATCCACGGGTAGGTGCCGGTGCGCCGCCGCAGCCACTCGCCCGCCGCGCACGCCGCCGCGAACGACAGCAGCACCGCCACCGGCGAGACCACGCCCATCACCTGCTGGAACCCGTCGGCGTCGGCGAAGCCGCGGGAACCCCAGTACCAGATGGAGTTCGTGCTCAGGTCCACCTTCCGCGCGGACTGGAACTCGAACGACGCCCACCAGCCCTCGAAACCGGCCAGCGCGAACGGCAGGTTCACCAGCACCACGGTCCCCGCCGCAGCGCCGAGCACCGCCAGCGCGCCGCGCACGTCGCGCCGCCTCCCGGCGGGCAGCTCCGCACCACCGCGACCACCGGTGAGCACGTGCAGCGCCAGCGGCAGCACGAACAACCCCGGGTAGACCTTGAACGCGAACCCGGCTCCCAGCAGCACCGCGCCCCAGACGCCGCGGGTGCGCAACGGCGCTCCCCCGCGGTGCACCACGTACACCGCGGCCACCGCGCACGCCACCACCGGCAGGTCCCAGTTGTGGAACGCGTACAGCACCAGCGGCGGGCTCAACGCCCACAGCAGCGCCCGGTGCCCGCTCAACCGGCCCAGCCACCACGCCACCGCCACCCCGAACGGCGCCATCAGCAGCGCCGACGCGGCGAGGAACCCGGCGTCGGTGTGCACGGCCAGCGCGCCCAGCCAGATCAGCAGGCCGGACAGCACCGGGTACTCGACGACGCCGCCGTGCAGCGAACCGTCCTCGTCGATGCCGCCGTGCACGTACGGGAAGACGTGCCGGTCGATGTCCCGGCCCACCCACAGGTTCTGCACGTCGGAGTAGCAGACCTCCGAGTACGCGCGTTCCTGGTAGGCCGGTTCCGAACGGCCCCACTGGTCGAACTCGGGTCCGGTGCAGCGGGCCTTGTTCGCCCAGCCCGCGGCCAGCGCCAGCGCGGTGAGCAGGCACAGCAGCCCGAGCATCCCGGCGGTGAGGTGCCGCCCCGCGCGGCCCGGAACGGGCCGGGAACCGGCGAGCTGCTCGCGCATCGGCGTCCTCCCTGCCGGGCCCTCGCTGTCCGCGCCGACCCTAGCCGCCGGTGCGGATCACCCGCGCACCTTGTCCCGCAGGAAGCCGATGTCCGCGGCCTGCCCGTCGCCGGGGGTCTCCACCACGACCGGCGCTCCGGCGGTCTCGCACACCGCGACCAGCGCGTCCGGGTCGATCTCGCCCGCGCCGATGTTCGCGTGCCGGTCCCGGGAGGAGCCGAACGCGTCGCGGGAGTCGTTGAGGTGCACCAGGTCGATCCGCCCGGTGATGCCCTTGACCCGCTCCGCGATGCCCGGCAGCTCCTCGCCCGCCGCGTGCGCGTGGCAGGTGTCCAGGCAGAACCCGGCGCCGAACTCGCCGACCGCGTCCCACAACCGGGAGAGCACGTCGAAGCGGCGCGCCATCGCGTTCGCCCCGCCCGCGGTGTTCTCGATCAGCACCGGCACCGCGAACCCGCCCTCGTCGGCCTGGCGCTCGAACAGCTTGCGCCAGTTCGCGATGCCCTCGGCCGGGTCGTCGTCCTTGGTGACGTGCCCGCCGTGCACCACCAGGCCGCGGGCACCGACCTCGGCGGCCGCCTTCGCCTGCTGCGCCACGGCCTTGCGGGACGGGATGCGGATGCGGTTGTTCAACGACGCCACGTTGATCACGTACGGCGAGTGGATGAACACCGCGAGCTCGCCGTCGCGCAGCTCCGCGGCCTGCGGGTGCGGCTTCGGGGCCTTCCAGCCCTGCGGGTCGGACAGGAAGAACTGCACGACGTCCGCGCCCCGTTCCTGGGCCGCGGTGATCGGATCGTCGTCCCAGACATGAGCACCGATGAGCATGTCCGCAGGGTAGTCACCCGCCGGTCGGCCCGTGCCGCGCGGCGGGCCCGCCCGACCCGTCCGGCGCTGCTCCGAAGCGGTGGCGCAATCGGGTTCTCAATCGTTCAGGTTTCCCAAGATGCGGATTTGGCGAAGTTTTCGTGTGCGGGCCGTCACCACTTGCCAGTGGGACACGTTATTTTCCTTAGAAGTGGTGAACGGGGATCACGGGGCCGTGCAGCGGGGAGGAACCATGAGTGACGAAGCCATGCGTCCAGGCGAAGGCACGAAACCGCAGGTGAATCCGCTGCTGCGCCGTGCGGCGCGCACCGGGTTCGGCCGGGTGCTGGCCGCCGGGACCGTCGGTGCCTTCGTCACCGCGAGCAGCCTGCTCGGCGCGGGGACCGCGAGCGCCGCGGGTTCCGTCGTCCTCGACCAGTGCGCGGGCACCACCGAATCGAGCGAGTACGGCCAGACCATCCTCGCCTCGCCGAACACGCTGGACGCGAAGGTGCGGCAGGGGACGCTGCTCGTCTTCCCGTTCGGCTTCGACGTCGCCGACCAGGCCGTGCAGGAGTTCAAGAGCGGCGGGTCGATCACGCTGGGCACCGTCACCGAGGAGAAGCAGAAGTTCTCCGGCAAGACCCTCGCCCAGGAGTTCACCCCGCGCATCGACGGCCTGGCCGCGCTGCAGGGCCGCGGCGCCGAGGTGAGCAAGCACGTCCGCAACCTCGCCGCCCTCGGCTGCCTCGGCGCGAGCGTCACCGGGCACGAGAAGCCCGCCCCGCCGCCGCCCGCGCCCGAACCGGACCCCAGCGAGCAGCCCGCACCGCCGACGAACACGGCGCCCGCGCCGCCGAGCACCGGCGTGCAGCCGGCGCCCGGCACCACCGCTCCCGGTGTGCCCGGGTACCCGACCGGCGCCCCCGTCCTCGTCGCGCCGCCCGGCTACGCCACGGGCGCGCCCGGCCTGCCCGGCCAGCTGCCGCCGTGGGCGCAGGCCCAGTTCGGCGCCGCCCCCGGCTTCTCGCCGAACATCGGCGACCTGCGGGAACAGGCCGCCGCGAAGGAGCGCGAGCAGGCCGAGCAGGCGGCGCGCGACGAGGTCCGGGCCGCGGGCAAGGCCGAGGCGCTGCCGATGAGCCAGGGCGACCGGGTGGCGTTGCCGGTGCTCATCGCCGCGATCTCGCTCGCCGGGGTCACCGCGGCCCTGGTCCGCACCTGGGTGCTGCGCCGCGCCTGATCGCCGGCGGCGAGCCGCCCGCGCCGCACCTGATCGCCCGCGGCGCGGTGGTACCCACCTCACCGGACCGTCGGACCTGGTTGCTAGCCTTGCCGGGTTCGTGAAGGACCCTCCTGCCACGGAAAGTCCGTGGCCGTGAGTCCACAGGAGGTGAGTGGTCTTCATGCGTCATTACGAGCTCATGGTCATCCTCGACCCGAGCCTGGACGAGCGCACCGTGCCTCAGTCCCTGGAAAACTTCCTCAAGGTCATCCGCAACGACGGTGGCAGCGTCGAGAAGCTCGATGTGTGGGGCCGTCGCCGGCTCGCCTTCGAGATCGAGAAGCAGGCCGAGGGCATCTACGTCGTCGTGGACATCAACAGCGAGCCCGCCTCGATCAAGGAGCTGGACCGCCAGCTGAACCTGAACGAGACGATCCTGCGCACCAAGGTGCAGCGGCGCGTCGCCGAACCGCGCAAGGAGGCCCGCGTGGCCCGCGCGGCCGCGAAGGCGACCAAGCACGCCAACCGCTCCGAGGCCTCGGCCTGAGCGACCGCGACCGGATCAGTCCGGTCCGTTGGCGGCGATCCGCACTTCAGGTGACCCGCATTTCAAGAGACCCCGCATGTCAAGGACGGAGTCCAGGCGATGGCCGGTGAAACGGTAATCACGGTGGTCGGCAACCTCACCGCCGACCCGGAGCTGCGCTTCACACCTTCCGGTGCAGCCGTGGCGAACTTCACGATCGCCTCGACGCCGCGCACCTTCGACCGCCAGTCCGGCGAGTGGAAGGACGGCGAAGCGCTGTTCCTGCGCTGCAACATCTGGCGCCAGGCCGCGGAGAACGTGGCCGAGACGCTGACCCGCGGCATGCGGGTCGTTGCGCAGGGCAGGTTGCGCCAGCGTTCCTTCGAGACGAAGGAAGGCGAGAAGCGCACCGTCGTCGAGCTCGAGGTCGACGAGATCGGGCCCTCCCTGAGGTACGCGACCGCCAAGGTGAACAAGGTCAGCCGCGGTGGCGGCGGCGGTGGTTTCGGTGGTGGCGGCGGCCAGTCCGCGCCTGCCGACGACCCGTGGGGTTCGGCTCCCCCCGCCGGTTCTTCCGGCGGCGGGTTCAGCGACGAACCGCCGTTCTGACGCCCGCGCGCTCACTCGACTCGAATTAGCTTTCCAGGAGGAAGACCATGGCCAAGGCGCCTGTGCGCAAGCCTAAGAAGAAGGTCTGCGTGTTCTGCAAGGACCGCGCTGCGCAGAGCATCGACTACAAGGACACGACGCTGCTGCGCAAGTACATCTCGGACCGCGGCAAGATCCGCGCCCGTCGGGTGACCGGCAACTGCAGCCAGCACCAGCGCGACGTCGCCATCGCGGTGAAGAACGCCCGCGAGATGGCGCTGCTGCCCTACACCTCGACCGCCCGCTGATTCGAGACCGCTCGTCCGGCCCGCGCTGCTCCGGCGCGCGGTCCCGGATGTCCGCGGTCTCGTGAGAGACGCTAGAAGGAGACACGTCGTGAAGATCATTCTGACTGCTGACGTGACCGGCCTGGGCGAGTCGGGTGACATCGTCGAGGTCAAGGACGGCTACGCGCGCAACCTGCTGCTGCCGCGCGGCCTGGCCATCGTCGCCACCAAGGGCGCGCAGAAGCAGATCGAGACGATCCGCCGCACCCAGGAGGCGCGCCGGGTCCGCGACCTGGAGCACGCCCAGGAGCTGAAGGCGCAGCTGCAGGACCTCGGTCCGGTCACGCTGAACGCCAAGGTCTCGGCGCAGGGCAAGCTGTTCGGTTCGATCACCGCCGCCGATGTCGTGGCAGCGGTGCGCAAGGCCGGTGGCCCGAACCTGGACAAGCGCACGGTGGACCTGCGCGGTCACATCAAGGCCCTCGGCAAGCACGGGGTCGACGTCCGGCTGCACCCCGACGTCAAGGCGTCGGTGAACGTCCAGGTGTCGGCCGCGAGCTGACCCGGTACGCGTTCGTTCGGCGGGAGTCCGGGCTTCCCGGGCTTCCGCCGATGCGTCCGGCCGCCGCGCTGGAGCGTTCGGCGCCGGTGGGTTCCGCTGTCCGGCGGGCGGCGATGATCACCCGTTCGCCAGCTTGACGGTGACGGAACTCGTTCGTGCGCCGTCGACTTCGACACGCCGAACGAGCAGTTTCCCCGCGACACGCCGCGGGTTTTTCAACAGATTTCTCCACAAGCAGTCCACAAGGGCTGACCTGTGCTTTTCGGATGATCTTGGTCGGTTGTCCCCAGGTTGTCCCCATCTGTTCCGCCGAGTTGTACACAGGTATCCGCGACTTGTCCCCAGCTGTCCACAGGTTGTCCCGATAGTTGTCCACAGCTCGGTTTGCCTGGTCCATGCGAGCGATCTAGCTTCCCCCACGCGCCCGCGCGTGACGGATCGTGATCGGCCGGTGCGTTCCGGCCGGCTCCCGCACCGGGGACGCCGTCGTGGATCGCGCGACCAATAAGGCCGCCCGCAGCGGTGGCGGGTGACGGTGTCGGAGGTGACGGGTACCCGTGGCGTTGGCAGACGAACGAGGCGCACAGCCCGCGTCGAACGGGGACTCCGGCTTCGAACGCCAGCCCCCGCAGGACTTGGCCGCGGAGCAGTCCGTGCTCGGCGGCATGATGCTCAGCAAGGACGCCATCGCCGACGTCGTCGAGGTGCTGACCCCGAACGACTTCTACCGGCCCGCGCACCAGTCCATCTACAACTGCGTCCTCGACCTGTACGGCCGCGGCGAACCCGCGGACGCGATCACCGTGTCCGCCGAGCTCGAACGCCGCCAGGAGCTGCAGCGCATCGGCGGCGCCCCCTACATGCACACGCTGATCGCCAGCGTGCCGACCGCGGCGAACGCCGGCTACTACGCCGAGATCGTCGCGGAGAAGGCGGTGCTGCGGCGCCTGGTCGAAGCGGGCACCCGGATCGTGCAGCTCGGCTACCACGGTGCCGAGGGCTCCGCGATCGAAGAGGTCGTGGACCGGGCGCAGGCCGCCATCTACGACGTCACCGAGCGCCGCACCAGCGAGGACTACGCCGCGCTGGAGGACCTGCTGCAGCCGACGATGGACGAGATCGACGCCATCGCCTCCCGCGGCGGCGAGTCCCAGGGCATCCCCACCGGTTTCGTCGACCTCGACGAGGTCACCAACGGGCTGCACGGCGGACAGATGATCATCGTCGCGGCGCGACCGGGTGTCGGCAAGGCGCTCGCGCTGGACACCCCGCTGCCCACCCCCGGCGGCTGGACCACGATGGGCGAGGTCGCCGTCGGCGACGAGCTGATCGGGCTGTCCGGGCAGCCCATCCGGGTGGTGCGCGCGACCGAGGTGCTCACCGACCGCCCCTGCTTCGAAGTCGAGTTCTCCGACGGCGGCGTCCTCGTCGCCGACGCCCAGCACCAGTGGCGGCTCTCCGACGGTCAGGTCCGCACCACCGCCGAACTCGCCGCCGCAGGCACCGACCACGAACTCCCCGCGCACACCGGCCTCCGGCTGCCGCAGCGCGAGCTGCCCGTCGCGCCGTACGCGCTCGGCGTGTGGCTCGCCGCGGGCGACGAGTCCGGGCAGGTGCGCGGCGCGCCGGAACTGCTGGAGCAGGCCGGTCTCGCGCACGCCGCCGAACCCGCGGACGCCGAGGTCACCACCGTCGGCGCCGTCGTCGAATACCCGGCCGAGGAGGGCGCCGCGGAGCCGGACGCCCCGAAGCCCGAGTTCGGCGTGGACATCCCCGCCGCGCTCGCCCGGTTCGGTTCCTGGGACGACCACGACCTGCCACCCGCGTACCTGCGCGCCAGCGAGGAGCAGCGCCGCGCGCTGCTGGCCGGGCTGCTCGACGCCGCCGGTTCCGTCGACGCCGACGGCAGGCTGCGGCTGGAGATCAGCGAGCCGCTGTCGGTGCGGGTGCGGGAGCTGCTGCTCGGCCTCGGCTACACCTGCGGCGCCCGGATCGCCGACTCCGCACCCGGCGGTTTCGACCGGGTGGCGATCGTGTTCGACAGCGGACCGGACGAGGTGTTCCGGCTGCCCGCGAAGAACTCGGAGCACAAGGAAGCCAGGCAGGACCGCGTCGAGCCGCCGCGCCGCATCGTCGCCCTCCGCGAAGTGCCGAGCGTGCCGGTGCGCTGCGTCGAGGTCGACGCCCCCGACCACCTGTACCTCGCGGGCCGCGGCATGGTGCCCACGCACAACTCCACGCTGGGCCTGGACTTCGCCCGCACCGCGTCGATCAAGCACGGCCTGGCCAGCGTCATCTTCTCGCTGGAAATGGGCAAGACCGAGATCGTGATGCGCATGCTCTCCGCGGAGGCCCGCATCCGGCTCGGCGACATGCGCGGTGGCCGCATGACCGACGACGACTGGACGCGGCTCGCGCGGCGGATGAGCGAGATCAGCGAAGCGCCGCTGTACGTGGACGACTCGCCGAACCTCACCATGATGGAGATCCGGGCGAAGGCCCGGCGGCTCAAGCAGCGCGCCGACATCCAGCTGGTCGTCGTGGACTACCTGCAGCTGATGACCTCCGGCAAGCGCGTCGAATCCCGGCAGCAGGAGGTCTCGGAGTTCTCCCGAAACCTCAAGCTGCTCGCCAAGGAGCTGGAAGTCCCCGTCGTCGCGATCTCCCAGCTGAACCGAGGTCCCGAACAGCGCACCGACAAGCGCCCGCAGCTCTCGGACCTGCGTGAATCCGGTTCCCTGGAGCAGGACGCGGACATGGTGATCCTGATCAACCGGCCGGACGCGTTCGAACGCGACGACCCCCGGATGGGCGAGGCCGACCTGATCCTGGCCAAGCACCGCGCCGGCCCCCAGGCCACCATCACCGTCGCCCACCAGCTGCACTACAGCCGCTTCGTCGACATGGCCCCGGAATAGGGCGTGCCGCACCGGCGGCGGCCGGATCAGGCCGCGGTGAAGCTCTCCTCGCGGAGGAGGGGCACCGCGATGCTCGCATCGACCTCGGCGGCGATCTCGACGTCGTCGGCGAAGCCCCCGTCGACGAGTTCCCGCCCGCTCGCGCTCGCGCGCAACCGCGCGGGCAGGTCACCGGCGACCGCGCGGTGGGCGGCGGCCGCGGAGAACGCCTCGGGTGAGAACGACCCGAAGCCCTGCGCGTCGAGCGCGGCGAGGTAGGCACCGGCACCCCAGAGGTCCTCGACGGCAGGGCGCAACGAACCGTCCGGCCAGCGCTCACCAGCGGCGATGACCGACACGGACGCTCCGCGCACCGCGGCGAGCCGGTTCCTCGTCCACTCCGCGGCGGCGGTGGCGTTGCGCAGGCTGACGCCGATCAGGGTCGTGCCGGTCGCGGCGACGTCCTGCGCGATCGTCGATCCGTTCGGCGACGGGAGGACGAGCCTGCGGACCGGGCCGGCGGCTCGGATGGTCCCGGCGGAGAGGCTGATCCGCCCCGGCCGCGCCGCCGACCGGCCCACGGCCAGCACGGCGTCGCGGTCCTGCGCGAACCGCTCGGCGCGCTCGTCCCGCCAGCGGAAGGGGAAGACCTCGATCCCCCGGTCGACCGCGACGGTCAGCGCGGTGGTGAAGGACAGCACGTCGACGACGGCGACCAGGTCGGATGCCCCGGCCAAGGTCTCGGCGCCGACCGGCCCCCAGTCGAACCGGGCCGACCAGGGCTCCTGCGCGTGCGGATTCGCCATGCAGCGGACGATAACGAGGACACCTCGCTCGCGAGCGGCGTTCCGGAATGGCCGGTCAGGCGCCGGTGGTGCCGTCGATCGCTTCGCGGAGGAGGTCGGCGTGGCCGTTGTGCCGGGCGTACTCGTGGATCAGGTGCAGCAGCACCAGGCGCAGCGAGACGTCGGTGCCGGAGCGCGGGTCGCGGGCCACGACGTCGAGGGACTCGGCTTCGCGCTCGATGCGGCGGGAGTGCTCGACCTCGGCGCGCCACGCGGCGAACGCCTCCGCCCCGGTGCACCCGCTCGGGTCGTAGGCGGCCTGGAAGTCGCCGTCGGCGGACCACACCAGCGGGACGGCCTCGCCCGCGATGGTGCGGCGGAACCAGGCCCGCTCGACCTCGGCCAGGTGTCGCAGCAGGCCGAGCAGGCTCAGCTCGGACGGCGGGGACGCCCGCCTGCGCAGCTCCTCGTCCGCGAGGCCGTCGCACTTCATCGCCAGCGTCGCCCGGTGGAAGTCCAGGTAGGCGCGCAGCATCGGTCGTTCGGCGCCGGTCGTCGGCGGGGCGGGACGTTCGGCGGGCACGAGCACTCCTGGATCAGGACGAGGGATCAGAACCGGGGATCAGAACCGGGGATCAGAACGGGCAGTACATGACGTGCAGGCCGATCCGGCCCAGCTCGGGGTGCTCGAACGCGCCGGGCACGGTGCCGATCACCGCGAAGCCGAGCCGCTCGTAGAGCGCGACGGCCGACCGGTTCGACTCGACGACCGCGTTGAACTGCATCCCCGCGTAGCCGGCGCCGCGCGCCCAGGACAGGGCGTCCCCGCACAGCCCGCCGCCGACGCCTCGGCCGCGCGCCTCCGCGGCGACCATGAAGCTCGCGGTGGACACGTGCGCGCCCGGTCCTGCCCGGTTCGGCCCCATCTTGGCGGTGCCCAGCACCCGCCCGTCGACCTCGGCGACGGTGGTGCGGCCCGGCGGCCGTTCCAGCCAGAGCTCGCGGGCCTGCTCGGCGGACAGGTCCCGCTCGTAGCAGAACGTCTCGCCCGCGCGCGCCACCTCGCGGAGGATCGGCCACACCTCGGGCCAGTCGGCCTCGACGAACTCCCGGATCCGCATGCGGCGAACGCTAGTGCGGCCCGGGTGGGTGAACAATCGGTTTTCCGCCGCTCGTCCGATCGCCGTGACCTCGGACGACCGCGCCGCGGGCGAACACCGGGCGCACCGGGCCGACACGCCGGGGCACGCGCTGCCGGAGTGATCAACGTCCGCTCCCTACCCTCGATGCACATCCGGTACCGGTCGCGGCGAAGGGCGAACTGATGCGCACCGTTTTCCTGCACGGTGAGGTGGACGGCTTCGCCGCCTCCGCCGCCGCGCTGTCCGAGCGGTTCGGTGCGCGCCCCGACGCGCCCGACCTGCTCGGCGTGCTGCTGCGGGACAAGTGCGCGCGGGACGGGCTGCTCGCCCGCTGGACCGCGCCCGACCTGGTGCGGGTGCTCACCGAGGTGGTGCCCCGGCACCTGGTGCTGCCCCGCTGGGCGGCGGTGCCGGAGCTGCTGCACGAGTGGGTGGACTTCCTCGCCGGGGAACGGCTGCTGATGGCCGGCAGCGATCCGGTGTCCGCGCTGCACGCGGCGATCGACGAGGCCCGGCCCGCCTTCCTGGCGGCGATGGCCGAACCGGCCGAGTGGGGGCCGGAGAAGTTCTGGTCGCTGGCCGCTCGGGAGCACGGCGTCGACCTCGGCGCGGAAGGCGCGTTCGCCCGGTTCGTCGCCGCGGTGGACGACGGCGAGATCGAGCTGGACCGGGCCGTGCTGCGCACCGTCGAAGAACGGGCCGACCGGGAACCGCTGCCCGTCCCGGTGCACTGGCTGCCACCGATGCGCATCCCCGACGGTGCGACGCCGGACGCCGAAGCGGCGGGCACTCCGATCATCGCGCGGATGGCCGCGCTGCTGCGCTGGACCGGCACCGGCCGCGAGCTCGGCGACGGGGCGGAACTGGCCGCGGCGCTGGACTGCGAGCCGGACCTGGCACCGGCCACCGCGGCGTGGGCGGACCGCGCGCACCTGGTGCGGGTCCTCGACGGCCGGGTGGTGCGCAGCGCGATCAGCACCCCGCTGCTGGCCGAACCGGGCGTGCTGTGGACGCGGCTCTGGCAGTCGTTCGTGCTGCTCGACGAGGTCGGCGGGGCGGACGCCGAGCTGCTGGACGGGCTGCTCGACGGAGAGGACGCGTTCCCGGAAGTGGTGCAGGCGGTGCTCAGCGCGCTCTACACCGACACCGGCGCGGTGCCGGTCGAGCAGGTGGTGGGCCTGGTGCTGCACGCGATCACCGACCGGGCCGACGCGCGGCCCGCGGTGGCGCGCGTGGTGGACCGGGTGCTGCGGCTCTGGGAACCGCTGGGCGTGCTGCGCCGCTACCGCACCGAGCTGCCGGAACTGCTGGAGCGGATCGAGGCGTTCGCGCCCGGCTCGGCGGACCGGACGGTGGTGGAGCTGCTGCCGCTGGGCGTGTGGGCCGCGCACGGCTCGCTGCGCGGGTACGGGTTCATCGCCCCGACGCTGGAGGAGGCGGTGGCGCTGCCCGCCGAGGTGGTGGTGCTCGCGCTGCCGGGCGGCCCGCCGGACGTGGTGGGCGAGGTCGTCGCGGGCTGGGTCGGGCTCCGCGGCCGGGCGGCGGCCGCCGTGGAACTCGCCGACCTGCTGCGCCGCGTCGACGACCCCGAGGTGCGGCTCGGCGCGCTGTGGCTGCTGGAGCACACCGGCGACGAAGGCGTGGCCGCGGTGCGCGGGCTGCGCGAGGACCCGGTGTGCGGGCCCGCCGCCCGGATGTGGCTGCGGGTGCGGCCGACCGAGCGGGACGTGGAGCTGCGCGACGGGGACGAGCTGGTGGTGGCGCTGGACGCGATGGCGGTGACCGCGCGCGAGGACTCGGCCGCGTTCCTCGCCGACTTCCGGACCCGCACCACCCCGGACCAGCTGGCGGTCCTCGACGGGATCGCCCGGACCGGGGACGCGCGGGCCGACGTGGTGCTCGGCGTCGTCGCCGCCGAGCACCCCGACGAGCAGGTGTCCACCGCGGCCCGGGAACGCCTGGACCGCTTGAACACCGCCTGATCCGGCCTGGCGGTCCACCCGCCCGGCCGGACCGGGGACGATCAGCCGGCGGCCGGGCAGGACAGGTCCTGGGCCGGGCGCTCCCCGGCCACGAGGAACGTGGTGGCCACGTCCAGCACGCAGGCGTTGCCGCCGAGCACGTAGGCGCCGTGCCCGGCCTCGTCGGCGCTGACCAGCCGTGCGCGGTCGCCGAACTTCTCCCGGAGCAGCTCGCCGCCGCGGTGCGGGGTGACCGGGTCGCGGCGGTTCTGCACGATGAGCACGTTCTCCGGCCCGTCGGCGCGGACCGGCACCCGCGGTTCGGCGGGCTCGTGCGCCCAGAACGCGCAGGGCAGCACGTTCGCGGCGGCCGCGCCGAACAGCGGGAACTCCGCCCGGTCCGCGGCCACGTCGCGCCGGTAGGTCTCGACGTCCTCCGGCCAGGGGACGTCGTTGCAGGTCACCGCGAGGAACACCGACAGCGAGTTGTCCAACGCCGAGGTGTCCGATCCGGCGAGTTGCTGCGCGCGCACCGCGCCCTCGTCGGAGTCGCGCAGCGACTGCCAGAGCTGCGCGGTCCGGCCGTAGGTCGATTCGGCGTACAGCCCGACGAAGGTGGCCAGCCGGAACTGCGCCCCGTCCACCCCGGCGAACGGGTGGGCGTCGAGGCGTTCGGCGAGGTCGAAGTAGGTGCGCCGCACCTCCTCCGGCGTGCCGCCGAGGCCGTAGGAGTCGCCGCGCTGCGCGACCCACGCCGCGAAGTCCGGGAAGGCCTGCTCGGCGCCGAGCGCGAACCGGCGCATCCCGTCCCGGTCCAGCGCGGTGTCGCCGATGTTGCTGTCCAGCACCACCCGGTCGGCCCGCTCCGGGAACATCGAGGCGTACGCGGCGCCCAGCGCGGAACCGTAGGACGCGCCGTAGAAGCTCGCCTGCTCCTCGCCGAGCGCGGCCCGGATCCGGTCCAGGTCGCGCGCCATGTTCGCGGTGGTGAGGCTGCTCAGCCGCCCGTCGTCGTGCTGGTCGCACTGCTCTGCGATGACGCGCACCTCCTCGGCCCGCTCGGTGACCGGGGCGTCGTCCGCCGCGTACGGCGGGATGTTCCCGTAGCGCGCCTGCTCGTCGGTGAAGCCGCAGCTCACCGGGGAGGAGTGGCCCACTCCCCTGGTGTCCATCCCGATCAGGTCGTAGGAGTCCAGCACGCTCGCGGGCAGACCCCGGCTCGCCAGATCGGCGCCGAAGGACAGCCCGGAGCCGCCGGGCCCGCCGGGGTTGAGCAGCAGCACGCCGCGCCGCTGCTCGGGGTGCTGGCTGGCCAGCCGCGAGATCGTGAGGTCGAGCTGCGCGCCGTCCGGGTCGGAGTAGTCCACCGGCACCGGCACCACGGCGCACTGCACCGGTAGCGGGTCGGTCACCACGTCCGCCGGGCACGGCCCCCACTCCAGCTCCGGCGCGGTGTTCTCGGCCGACGCCGGTACCGCCAGCAGCGAGCCCGCGAGGCCCGCCGCGATCAGCGCGGCCGCACTCCGGGCCGCGCTCCGCTTGAGATCCATGTCCTGCCCCTCATCCCTCGGTGTTCTCCCGAGAGCACTCAACGGCGTGTCCCAGGGGCAGGGTCAACGGGTCGGGGGCGGAGTTGCTCCGTTCGGCCGCGGGCGCTCGGCCGGTGGTCAGCCGAGTTCGTCGAGGGCGGCGGGGAGTTCGGTGATGTCGCCGAGCACGCGGTGCGCGCCGGCGAGGGCGTCCTCGGCGGGCGGGAAGTGCGCGTTGGGCACCGCGAACACGGTGGCTCCGGAGGCGGTGGCGGCGCGCAGCCCGTTGCTGGAGTCCTCGACGGCGGCGCAGTCGGCGGCGGAGGTGCCGAGCAGCCGCGCGGCCTCCAGGTACACGTCGGGCGCGGGTTTGCCCCTGCCGACCTGCTCGCTGGAGAGGGTGGCGCCGACGGTGAGGCCGGTGCTGTCCAGGAACGCCTGGATGATCCGCGGCGGTGCGGAGCTGGCGATGGCGGTGGGGAACCGCTCGGCGACGCGCCGCAGGGTGTCGGCGGCGCCGGGCAGCACGGGCGCGTCCGCGGCGTAGACGCGGGCCATCTCGGCGATGACCCGCTCGGCGGCGTCGTCGGCGGTGAGCTGCGCGCCGAGGTCGTCGACGAGGTAGCGGGCCCACTCCGGGGTGCTCATGCCCTGCATGGCCCGGGTCGCGTCGTCGGTCCACCGGCCGCCGTGGGCGGCGACGACGTCGCGGCGGATCCGGTCCCAGAGTTGTTCGGAGTCGACGAGGACGCCGTCGAGGTCGAAGAGCACGGCTGCGGGAGTCACGTCGCCGATCGTAGGAGCCGGGGCGCGGGCGCGTCCCGCTCGGTGGTGCGGCGGTGGTGCAGGAGTGGTGCGGCGGTGGCGCGCCGGGCGGGTTGCTCCGGTCGCGGCGTCGCACTGCTGCGGATGGAGCCGTCCGGGCTGTGTGCCTGCTCATGACGGCTGGCCGGAGAACCACCAGAAAGTTAGCATTGCGAACGAACTACCCGGTGGGCGGCACGCGCGAGGCGGAACGGCTCACCCCGAGATGCTGAGGAGTGGCGGCCGATGAGCGGCACGCACGACGTCCGGTTGCTGGACGTCTTCAAGGGCCAGCCGAAAGCGGTGTGGATCACCGCGTTCGCCGCGGTCATCGCTTTCATGGGCATCGGCCTGGTCGACCCGATCCTGCTGTCCATCGCCCAAGCCCTGAACGCCGGACCCGAGCAGGTCACCCTGCTGTTCTCGTCCTACCTGGGCGTGCAGGTGGTGGCGATGCTCGTGACCGGCGCGTTCAGCGCCCGCTTCGGGCCGAAGCGCACCGTCGTCACCGGACTGGTGCTGATCGTGCTGGCCACGCTGGCCTGCGCGGTCGCCGGTTCCATCGGGCAGCTGGTGGCGCTGCGCGCGGTGTGGGGCCTGGGCAACGCGTTCTTCATCGCCACCGCGCTGTCGGTGATCGTCGGCGCGGCCAGCGGCGGCCAGCAGGCCGCGATCCTGCTCTACGAGGCGGCGCTCGGCATCGGCCTGTCCACCGGGCCGCTGCTCGGCGCCCTGCTGGGCGACATCTCCTGGCGCGGGCCGTTCGCGGGCACCGCGGTGCTGATGGCGATCGCGCTGGTGCTCTCGGCGGGCTTCCTGCCCGCCGACGACAAGGACCCGGCGACGCGGCCGAAGGTGCGGCTGCTCGACCCGCTGCGCGCCCTCGGGCACGGCGGCCTGCTGCGCACCGCGCTGGGGTCCGCGTTCTACACGGCCGCGTTCTTCGTGGTGCTCGCGTGGGCGCCGTTCGTGCTGGAGTTCGGGGCGATCGCGGTCGGCCTGGTGTTCTTCGGCTGGGGCCTGTGCGTGGCGGTGGCGGGCGTGACGCTCGCGCCGAAGCTCGCCGCCCGGTTCGGCGACGCGGGCGGCACGGTGCTCGCGGTGCTGCTGTACGCGGTGCTGCTGCTGGTGATGGCGGTCGGGTCGAAGCCGGTCGTGGTGGTGGCGGTGATCCTCAGCGGTATCGCCTCCGGGCTGCTGAACACGCTGTTCACCGGGACCGCGATGAGCGTCAGCGACGCGCCGCGCTCGGTGGCCAGCGCCGGTTACAACTTCTGCCGCTGGTTCGGCGGCGCGGTCGCGGCGACGCTGGTCGGGCACGTGGCGGACTGGTTCGGTTCGCCGCACGCGCCGTTCGCGGTGGCCGCGGTGCTGTGCGTGGTCTCGGCGGGCCTGCTGCTGGTGGACCTGCGCAAGCGGACCGATCCGCACCGCGTCCCGGCCGAGGCGGCCGTCGTCGGCGAGGAGTTCTGACCACCGGCTGAGCAGCGGACCGCTCGCACCACCTCGGGTGGGCGAGCGGTCCGCTCGCGTCGCGGGCCGTGCCGCCGGATTCCCCTTGCGGAGGGTGATGGGGTGCCGCGGTCCAGCGGTGCGGTGGAAGGGCTCCAACGGGTGTCCGACGACCGAGCGTCATGAGTTCGGGTGCTGTTCACCTGCACGTCCAGGGGACCTCGCCTGATCGGCATAGCGTCCAGGTGTTCCTGACTGACACCTGGAGGTCCGTGTGTCCACCCGACCGGACGGCGGGCGGGTCGTCCCGCTGCCACTGCTGTCGAACCACTCCGCGCGCCGGGCGTCGGCCACCTGCAAGTACCGCTGCGGCAACGCCTGCGCGCACGACGCGCCGAACACCTCGGGCAACGGCTACTTCGGCGACGTCGTGGCGAGCGTCCTCGACCGCCGCGGCGCGCTCAAGGCGGGCGGCGTGCTGGCGCTGGCCATCGGTGGCGCTTCCGCGCTGTCCGGCACGGCCGCGGCGGCTCCCGCGCAGGCCGCGCACCCCACCGGCCGGCCGGTGCCGGGGACCGACTTCGCGCCGGTCGCGCCGAACCAGGAGGACCGCATCACGGTCCCCGAGGGCTACGCGCAGGGCATCGTGATCCGCTGGGGCGATCCGCTCGTCGACGGCGCCCCCGAGTTCGACTTCCACCACCAGTCGGCGGCGGCGCAGGAGCAGCAGTTCGGCTACAACAACGACTTCGCCGGGTTCGTCCCGCTGGACGGCAGCGGCAGGCGCGGGCTGCTCGTGGTCAACCACGAGTACACCACCGAGTCGCACATGTTCCCGGACTACGACGAGGAGAACCCCACCGAGGAGCAGGCCCGCATCGCCTGGGCCGCGCACGGCCTGTCCGTCGTGGAGGTCGCGAAGGAGCGCGGCGCGGGCCTGGTCGCCCGGCGCGGCCGGTACAACCGCCGCATCACGCTGAACACCGAGTTCGAGGTGCGCGGTCCGGCCGCGGGCAGCGACTTCCTCAAGACCTCCGCCGACCCGACCGGCACCCGGGTGCTCGGCACCCAGAACAACTGCGCGGGCGGCGTCACCCCGTGGGGCACGATCCTGTCCGGCGAGGAGAACTTCCACCAGTACTTCGGCCACTCCGAGCTGATCACCGAGCCGGTCGCGGCGGAGCGCTACCGGCGCTACGTCATCGGCACCGGCGAGACCGACCGCAAGTGGGAGCGCTTCGACCGCCGCTGGGACGTGTCGCAGGAGCCGAACGAGCCGCACCGCTTCGGCTGGGTCGTGGAGATCGACCCGAACGACCCGACGTCCACCCCGGTCAAGCACACCGCGCTGGGCCGGTTCAAGCACGAGGGCGCCACCATCCAGATCGCCGAGGACGGCCGGGTGGTCGCCTACTCCGGGGACGACGAGCGCTTCGAGTACATCTACAAGTTCGTCTCGAACGGCCGGTACAAGCCGGGCCGCAGCGCGCACGCGCGGCGGCACAACTCGGCGCTGCTCGACGACGGCACGCTCTACGTGGCGCGGTTCCGCGGCAACAGCCCGGCCGAGGAGATCGACGGTTCGGGCGCGCTGCCCGCCGACGGCCGCTTCGACGGCACCGGTGAGTGGTTGAAGCTGGTCAGCGGGAACGAGTCCTTCGTGCCCGGCTTCACCGCGGAAGAGGTCTACGTGTTCACCCGGCTCGCCGCCGACGCGCTCGGCGCGACGAAGATGGACCGGCCGGAGGACATCGAGCCGAACCCGGTGAACGGCCGCGTGTACTGCGCGCTGACGAACAACAGCAACCGCGGCTCCGCGGACAACGCCCCGGTCGACGAGGCCAACCCGCGGGTCGGCAACAAGCACGGGCACATCCTGGAGTTCGCCGACGACACCGCGGGCACCCGGTTCCGCTGGAACCTGCTGCTGGTGTGCGGCGACCCGAACGATCCGGGCACCTACTTCGGCGGCTTCGACAAGGCGCAGGTCAGCCCGATCTCCTGCCCGGACAACGTCACCTTCGACCGGTTCGGGAACCTGTGGATCACCACCGACGGCAACGAGCTCGGCTCGAACGACGGGCTGTTCGCGGTGCCGGTGGACGGGCCGGAGCGCGGCAAGGTGAAGCAGTTCCTGACCGTGCCGGTGGGCGCGGAGACCTGCGGGCCGGTGGTCCTCGACGACCTGGTCACGGTCAACGTGCAGCACCCCGGTGAGGACGCCGAGGACGCCCAGCACCCCACGTCGCACTGGCCGGACGGCGGCACCTCGCAGCCGCGGCCGTCGGTGGCGGTGGTGTGGCGCGAGGACGGTGGTGCGATCGGCGTGCGCTGATCGCATCCGCGAGCGCGGGGGCCTTCCGAACACGGGAGGCCCTCGTTGCGCTCTCCCCCGGCATGCCCGCCCACCGGGCGCCCGGGCCATCGTGCGCGCGCGTGCGACGGATACGATTCAGACCATGTCTGAACGTCCGATCGCCCTGGTCACGGGTGCTTCCCGCGGCATCGGGGCGGCCACCGCCCGTGCCCTGTCCGAGACCCACGACGTGCTGCTCGGCGGCCGGGACGGCGCGGCGCTGCAGGAGTTGGCGGCGGAGATCGACGGGGCCCGTCCGTGGCCGGTGGAGCTGACCGATCCGGACGCGGTGGCGGCGGCGGTGCAGGACGTGGCGCGGCTGGACGTGCTGGTGCACAGCGCGGGTCTGGTGGAGCTCGGCGCGGTGTCGGACGTGTCGGTGGACTCGTGGCGGCGGACGTTCGAGCTGAACCTGTTCGCGGTCACCGAGCTCACCCGCCTGCTGCTGCCCGCGCTGCGCGCGTCCGCCGGGCACGTGGTGCTGATCAACTCGGGTTCGGGGCTGAACGCCAAGCCGAACTGGGGTTCCTACGCGGCGAGCAAGTTCGCGCTGCGCGCCTTCGCCGACGTGCTGCGCGCCGAGGAGGCCGCGAACGGCGTCCGGGTGACCTCGGTGTTCCCCGGCCGCGTGGACACGGACATGCAGCGCGGCATCGTCGCCGCCGAGGGCGGCGAGTACCGGCCGGAGCGCTTCCTGACGCCGGAGTCGGTCGCGGGCCCGGTCTGCACCGCGGTGCGCGCCACCGCCGACGCCCACCTCACCGAACTGGTCGTCCGCCCCTCCTGACCCGGCCGCGGTCGCGCGGAGCGGCGCTGCCGGTCCGGGCTAGCGTGCCCGGGTGACCGTGCTCCGTTCGATCGTGCTGTTCGCGCTCGCCGCCGTCGCCGAGATCGGTGGTGCCTGGCTGGTCTGGCAGGGGGTGCGCGAGCACAAGGGCCTGCTGTGGATGGGCGCCGGCGTGCTCGCGCTGGGCGCCTACGGGTTCGTCGCCACCTTGCAGCCGGACGCGAACTTCGGCCGCATCCTCGCCGCCTACGGCGGGGTGTTCGTGGCGGGTTCGCTGGCGTGGGGCGTGCTGCTGGACGGGTTCCGGCCGGATCGCTGGGACCTGGCGGGTGCGGCGCTGTGCCTGGTCGGCGTCGCCGTGATCATGTACGCCCCGCGCGGCTGAGCCGGGTGCGGACGCGCGAACGGGAGGGAGCCGACGGGCGTCCCTCCCGTTCCTGGTCGATCGTCGCCGCTACTGGACGCTGATCGTCGCGTGCCGGTCCTGCTCGGTGCCGCCTTCCGCGGTGCCCTTGCCGACGACCTCCAGGCGTTCCTGGGGCACGCCCGCCTCGGTGAACTTGTCGGCTACGGCCTGCGCGCGCTGCTGGGACAGCTCTTGGTCGGTCGGCGACGGGTTGCCGGTGTCGGCGACGTAGCCGGTGACGGTGAACTTCAGCTCCTGCGGTGCCGACTTCGCCAGTTCGGCGGCCTTCGTCGCGGTCTGCTCGCCCTGCTGGGTGAGCTTCGCGCTGTCGGCGTCGAAGGTGATCGGGCTCTGCTTCAGGGCCTCGTCGATCTGCTGCTGCAGCGCGGCCTTCGCGGCCGCGGGGTCCGGTGCGGCCGGCGGCTGCTGCTCCGGCTGCTGTTGCTGCTGCTGGGCGGGCGGTGCCGGTGGCACCTCGCCCTCCTGGCCGCCCTGGCCCTGGTGGTCGCCGCCGCCGGAGCAGCCTGCGAGGAGCGCGACGAGCGCGGCCGCCGCCACGCCGTAGGGGGCTGTTCTTCGATCCATGCCGACCTCCGCGAATCGGGCTCGCCGGGCGCGGCGCGCGTGGGTGCGCCCGGTGCGTGGGTCCCTCCATTGGATGTCGAGGTGGAGATCCGGGCAGGTCGGGCTCGCGGGTCCCACGCGATCGCGTGAAGCCGTCCGGGTTGCGCGATCGGCCGCGCGTCGGGCGAGATGCCCGGTTCGACGCATGTCACAGGGCCTTCCCGGTGGTTTCCGGCCCACCCGCTCGACAGAAGTTACTGCGGGGTAATACTCTGGAGTTACCGACGAGTAAGGCCATGTCCGGAGAGCGGGGCCGGCTCGGATCATCAGTGCGGAGAGGGAGCCTGCGAAATGGGCCACTACAAGAGCAACGTCCGCGACCTCGAATTCAACCTGTTCGAGCTCTTCAAGGTGCAGGACCGGCTCGGCACCGGGGCGTTCGAGCAGTCCGACGAGGACACCGTGCGCGGTGTGCTCAGCGAGCTCAACGCGCTCGCCACCGGACCGCTCGCCGAGTCCTTCGCGGAGGGCGACCGCACTCCGGCGAAGTTCGACCCGAAGACCCACTCGGTCACGCTGCCGGAGTCGTTCAAGAAGTCCTACCAGCAGATCCAGGACGGCGAGTGGTGGCGGCTGGGCCTGGCCGACGAGATCGGCGGCTACGGCATCCCGCCGACCGTGCAGTGGGCGACCTCCGAGCTGATCCTCGGCGCCAACCCGGCCGTGTACATGTACATGGCGGGCCCGCAGTTCGCCGGGATCGTGCACAAGAACGGCACCGAGGAGCAGCGCGCCTGGGCCGAGCTGATGATCGAGCGCGGCTGGGGCGCCACCATGGTGCTGACCGAGCCGGACGCGGGTTCCGACGTCGGCTCCGGCCGCACCAAGGCCGTCAAGCAGGCCGACGGCAGCTGGCACCTCGACGGCGTGAAGCGGTTCATCACCTCCGCCGACCAGGACATGACCGAGAACATCATGCACATGGTGCTGGCCCGCCCCGAGGGCGACGGCGTGGAGAGCAAGCCCGGCACCAAGGGCCTCAGCCTGTTCCTGGTGCCCAAGTTCCACTTCGACGCCACCACCGGTGAGCCGGGCGAGCGCAACGGCGCCTTCGTCACCAACGTCGAGCACAAGATGGGCCTGAACGCCTCCGCCACCTGCGAGCTGACCTTCGGCCAGCACGGCACGCCCGCGCAGGGCTGGCTGCTCGGCGAGGTGCACGACGGCATCGCGCAGATGTTCCAGGTCATCGAGTACGCCCGGATGATGGTCGGCACCAAGGCCATCGCCACCCTGTCCACCGGTTACCTCAACGCGCTGGAGTACGCCAAGGAGCGCGTGCAGGGCGCCGACCTGACCAGGGCCACCGACAAGACCGCCCCGCGCGTCACCATCACCAACCACCCCGACGTGCGCCGCATCCTGCTGCTGCAGAAGGCGTACGCGGAGGGCCTGCGCGCGGTGTACCTGTACACGGCGACCTACCAGGACCAGATCGCCCAGGGCAAGTCCACCGGCGAGGACGTGACGCTGGCCGAGCAGGTCAACGACCTGCTGCTGCCGATCGTGAAGGGCGTCGGCTCGGAGCGGGCGTACGAGAACCTGACGCTGTCGCTGCAGACCCTCGGCGGCTCCGGCTACCTGCAGGACTACCCGATCGAGCAGTACATCCGGGACGCCAAGATCGACAGCCTGTACGAGGGCACCACCGCGATCCAGGCGCAGGACTTCTTCTTCCGCAAGATCGTCCGCAACAACGGCGCAGCGCTGGGCCACCTCGCCGCCGAG
This sequence comes from Saccharopolyspora sp. NPDC047091, assembly GCF_040643635.1. Classification (NCBI taxonomy): domain Bacteria; kingdom Bacillati; phylum Actinomycetota; class Actinomycetes; order Pseudonocardiales; family Pseudonocardiaceae; genus Saccharopolyspora; species Saccharopolyspora sp. NPDC047091. Next base: position 9,537 of record NZ_JBEYUS010000008.1, on the reverse strand, counting down.
GTGCAGAAGTCGCTGGAGGCCGAGGGCGCGGACGACCGGCTCAAGGAGGAGCGCGCGCTGGTCGCGAAGGCGCTGGACGACGCGCAGGGCACCCTGGGCGCGGTCTTCGGCTTCCTGACCTCCGCGCAGGAGGACGTGAACAACATCTACAAGGTCGGCCAGCACGCCGTCACCGTGCTGATGAGCATGGGCGACCTGCTCATCGGCTGGCTGCTGCTGCGCCAGGCCGAGATCGCGCTCGCCGCGCTGGACGCGGGCGCCTCGGCGAAGGACCAGCCCTTCTACCAGGGCAAGGTCGCGGTGGCCCGCTTCTTCGCGAAGAACGTGCTGCCGGAGCTGACCGGCCGCCGCAAGATCGTGGAGAACGCGGACAACTCCATCATGGAGCTGGACGAGTCGGTGTTCTGATCCGGCGCTGGACCGGCGCGGGCGTCCCCTTCGGTGGTGGGGGCGCCCGCGCCCGTTTTCACGACCGGGCGGTTCCCCCGGTCAGACCCGCACCAGCGCTTTGAGCGCCTTCCGGTCGGCCATCGCCCGGTAGGCGTCCGGCACCCCGTCCAGGTCGGTGACGTGGTCGAACACCCGGCCCGGCCGGACCGCGCCGGAGAGCACGTCCGGCAGCAGCTCCTCGACGTAGGCGCGCGCCGGGCACACGCCACCCCCGATCCGCACGTTGCGCATGAACAGCTCCCGCAGGTCCAGGCCGCCGCCCTCCTGCGGGACGCCGACGTAGCCGATCGCGCCGCCGTCGCGGACCAGGCGGGTCGCGGTCGCCATCGACTCGGCCGTGCCCACGCACTCCAGCACCGAGCGCACCCCTTCGCCGCCGGTCAGGTCCCGCACCCGCTGCACGGCCTCGTCGCCGCGCTCCGGCACCACGTCGGTCGCGCCGAACTCGCGGGCCAGCTCGGTGCGGTCCTGGTGCCTGCCCATGATGATCAGCTGGTCGGCGCCGAGCCGGGCCGCCGCCAGCACCCCGCACAGGCCGACGGCCCCGTCACCGACCACGGCCACCGAACCGCCCCGCCGCACACCGGCGGACACCGCGGCGTGGTGGCCCGTCGGGAACACGTCGGCCAGGGTGAGCAGTGACGGCAGCAGCGGATCGTCCTGCTGCACCGGCAGCGGCACCAAGGTCCCGTCCGCGTGCGGCACCCGCACCGCCTCGCCCTGCGCACCGTCCTCGCCGGGGGCGCCGTACACCCCGCCCGACGGGCAGGACGTCTGCAGCGACTCCCGGCAGAACTCGCAGGTGCCGTCGGAGAAGGTGAACGGCGAGACGACCAGGTCGCCCGGCCGCACCGAGCGCACCTCGGACCCGACCTCCTCGACCACGCCGAGGAACTCGTGGCCGATCCGCTTCCCGTCCTCGTCGCGCTCCATGCCCTTGTACGGCCACAGGTCGCTGCCGCACACGCAGGTCAGCACCACCCGCACGACCGCGTCCGTCGGCTCCCGCAGCGCCGCGTCCGGTACCTCTTCCACGTGCACGTCGCCCGCGCCGCGGATCACGGTGGCTCGCATCGATGGCTCCCAGTGTCGGGTTCGTCGTTCCCCCGCCGGGTGCCCGGCCGCGGCGCGATCGATGCCTCCGAACGCGGACGAGGCCCCTCCCGGAACCGGGAGGGGCCTCGTCGGTGCTGCGATCAGGGGGCCGGCGGTGCGCCGCAGTGGATGATCGGCTGCGGGTTGTAGACCGTCTTGCTCGGCTTCTCCTTCTTCACGTTCCCGTTGCGCACGTCGGTCAACGTGCGGGTGTCGGTGACGGTGAAGCCGCCGTTGCCCTTGCTGGGGCTGCACGGCTCGCCCGGCGGCACGATCTTCTCGTGCGGGGGCTTCTCGTTGGTGCGCGGACCGGTCTCGGAACCCACGTCGTACTGCTTGGTGCCCCAGAACTTCACCGTGATCGACGACGGCGTCCACTCCGTGGTGATCATGATGCCGCTGTCGAGGGTGTTCTTGAACTTCACGTCGATGACGCTGCTGCCGTCCGGGTTCTGGAACACCGTGGCCTCGCGGCCCGCCGGGTAGCGGCTGATGTAGTAGCTGTGCTCCTTGTGCTCCACGTCCTGCACGCCCGCGAAGTACGAGGCGTTGAACAGCGTGGTCGCGAACTGCGAGATGCCGCCGCCGACCGCCTTCGCCGGACGGCCGTCCTCGATGATCCCGGACTCCACGTAGCCCTGCGCGGTGCCGCGCGGACCGGTGTGGCCGTTGAGGCTGAACGTCTCGCCCGGCTTGATCACCGCGCCGTTGACCTGCTCGGCGGTGCGCCGGATGTTCACCCCGGAGGCCGTTTCGAAGCCGCCGGTCTGGAACTCGCTGATGACTTCCTTGATGCCGAGGCCGTTGGCCTGGTCGGTGCTGAACGCGGGCGGCTGCTGCTCGTAGACGGCCTGCAGCGTGCGGTCCTGCTTCTTGCGGGCCACGTCCAGCAGCTTCTCGAAGCTCTTGTCCCAGTTCACACCGCGGCCCTCCAGCGAGGGGCGCACCACGGGGCGGCCGCCTTCGAGGGCCACTTCGGCGTCCTTGGCCGGCTTCATCGTGTCGAGCAGCTGCGGCTCGACCCCGCCGATCACCGTCGGCAGGTCGAGGTGCGAGCGGAGCCCGCCCTTGCCGTCCGACTCGAAGCGCAGCGCGGCGGCGACCGTCTCCGGCGCGAGCGCGGCGTCGTGGCCCTCGCCCTTGATCGCGATCGGGCCGGACACCGCGGGCTCGGCCACGTTCCGCAGCGCCTGGTGCACGCCGTCGGAGGTGGTGCGCACCGCCTGCTCGGTGAACGGCACCTGGACCGCGCCGCCCTTCGCCCAGTCGGCCATCACCTGGTCGGCGGCGACCTGCACGTCCACCGAACGACCGGTGACCGGCTCGACCGCGACCGGGGTGGTGCCCTCGAACTTGATGGTGCCTTCGGAGGCCGGGCGCTCCAGGCGCGGCTTGACCTGCTCCAGCGCGGCCACGACCTGCTGCTCGTCGCCGTGGCTGACCGGGGAGATCTCGCGGCTGGTGAACAGCGAGGCGATCCGGGTGAACGGGTTCAGCGGCTGCGACCCGGCCTGCTCGATGGTGGCCGGCCAGTCCATCGTCAGCCCGGACTGCTCCGGGGAGATGGTGGCGGTGGCGTCCCCGGCCTGCAGCTGCACCGGCTGCTGCAGGTTCGGGCCGAGCTCCTCGCGCAGCTTGCGCTCCGCCGCGGCCGGGGTGAGGCCCCCGACGTGCACGTCGGCGACGGTGGTGCCGCGCGGCACGGTGCCGCTGCTGAACGTCAGGTCGCCCACGTAGAGCAGCAGCAGGACACCGGCGGCGATCCCGGCCACGATGCCGCCGCGGATCAGCTTGCGGCGGTCCTTGGGGCCGCTCTGCTCCGGCGGGTCCTCGGCGAAGCCGCCGCCGATCCCGCCCGCGAATCCGGCGGCCGACGGCGAGTTCGCGTCGACGGGGACCTTCGGGATGTTCTGGGTGCGCTCCGAGTCGACCTCGGGGTACGAGATCTGCTGGGTGGGCGGCGGGGCGAACGAGCCGCCCGCGGCCTGCACCGTCGGCTCCTGGCCGCTCACCGCCGGGTGCACGCTCGTCGTCTCGGACGAGCCGAGGAAACCGGGGGCGCCGAGGAAGTCCGTGGGCGAGGCGTAGGTGCCGCCGCTCTCGGCGGGGACCTTCGGGATGGTCTGGGTGCGCTCGGCGTCGTCCTCCGGCGGCTCCTGGCCGAGGCGCTGCGTGCCGTCGGCGGCCGCCTGCTGGGACAGCGGGCGGGTGCCGCGCTCGGCCGGGTCGACGGCGTCCGCCGAGCTACCGGACCGAGCCGACTCCGCCGTCGAGCTCGTCGACGTGGGCTGGGCTGATCCGGGCTGGGCTGATCCGGACTGCGCCGATCCGGACTGGGCCGATGCCGACCCCGTCGACGCGGATCCGGCCGCGGCGAGCTGCTCCGCGGAGATCTGCGCGGTCCGCTCCGCGGCGGACTCCGCCGGTGCTCCTGGGGCCGGGGTGCTCGGCCGCGTGGCGTCCGCGGCGGACCCGCCCGATGCGCCGGGCCGCTCCGCCGGTCCGGGGGCGTCGCCCGCCGGTTTCCGGTTCGGATCGTCCCCGGATGAGACGTCGTAGTTTTCCGGCACCGCTTCCCCTTCATCGGTTCGGTCGTGCGGTGGGGTACATCAGCGAACAGGCGCCGGGGTCGTCCGTCAAGGACGCCTTGCCCGCCTCACCCCGACAGCGGCGGCACCTGGGAGGGGTGCCGGTCGCGGCTCGCGGTGGATCAGTGGCTCACAGGTACAGGCCGGTGCCCTGTTCGATCTGCTCGCTGGCCACGGCGTGCAGGTCGCGCTCCCGCATCACCAGGTAGGGCTGGCCCTGCACTTCGACCTCGAACTGCTCCTCGGGGTTGAACAGCACCTGGTCGCCGACCTTCACGGCCCGCACGTGGCTGCCCACCCCGAAGACCTCGCCCCAGAGCAGCCGCTTGGCCACCTGGGCGGTCGCCGGAATCACGATGCCGCCGCTGCTGCGGCGTTCGCCGGATTCCGCAGAGACCCGCACCATGACCCGGTCATGCAGCATCTGGATCTCGAGCTTGGCATCGGTCACCCGAAAAGTTTACGTGCCCGCCCCGACGCGCCTGCCGCGCAGGGGGCCGCTCAGGCGCCTGCGTCCATCCCGCCCAGCACCAGCGGCAGCCGGTGTGGGCCGCCCGGCGCAACGCGCACCGGCACTCCCCAGTCCTGCCTGGTCAGGTTGCAGGTGGGGTGTTCGACGGCGGGGTCGTCGGTGCAGCTGGCGGCCTGCGCGACGACGTGCAGCACGCCGTGCTCGATGCCGTCGGCGAGCACCAGCCGCCGTTCCAGGTCGGTTCCGGTGCCTGCGCCTTCGGCCAGCAGTTCCGGCGGGGTCGAGGTGATCTCCAGCCGGGTGGAGGGCCCGTAGCGGTCGTCGAGCTTGCTGCCCGGCGGCGGGGTGAACACCACGGCGAGCTGCACCTCGCCGCCGCCGATCTCGGTGGCGGGGCGGGTGACCTGCTGCGATGCGCCTTCGACGAGTTTCGCGGTGACACCGGGCGGCACCGGCCGCTCCAGCCGGTGTGCGGCGGAGGCCACCACCACCAGCTCCCCGTCGACCACGGCCGCACCGGACGGTTCGGCGAGGTGGGTGGCGAGCGTGCCGACCTCGTTCGATGCCGGATCGTAACGTCGGAGGGCGCCGTTGTAGGTGTCGCAGACGGCGACCGACCCGTCGGGCAGCACCGCCACCCCCAGCGGGTGCTGCAGCAGCGCGCGGTCCGCGGGCCCGTCGGCGTGCCCGAAGTCGAACAGCCCGGTGCCGATCGCGGTCCGCACCCGGAACCCGGTGCCGTCCGGTTCGACCCAGCGCAGCGCGGAGGTCTCCGAGTCGGCGAGCCACAACCGGTCGCCGCCGTCGGCGAGGCCGGAGGGCTGGGCGAAGAACGCCTCGGCCGCGTCCCCGTCGCGCAGGCCCTCCACGGTGGTGCCCGCGAAGCGGCGGACCCGCCCGGTGCGCGGGTCGAACAGCCCGAGCGTGTGGTTGCCCGCCATCGCGATGACGACGCCGCCCGCCGGTTCCCACCAGGCGACGTCCCACGGGCTGGTCAGCGGGGTGTCCGTCCCCGGGCCCCCGTCCGCGCCGTCGCGCCACTGCTCGCCGGTGCCCGCGATGGTCGTGACGTGCCCGTCGGCGAGCCGCACGCCGCGCAGCAGGTGGTTCACCGTGTCGGCGACGACCAGGTCGTAGCCGGCTTCGGCGGCGACCGCCTCGGGCAGCACCGCGATCCCGGCGGGTTCGGCGAAGGCGGCCTCGTCGGGGCCGCCGTCGCGGGCGCCGCGCTCGCCGCTGCCGATGCGGCGCAGCACCGTCTCGCCGTCGCGGTCGAACTCGACCAGCGAGTGGTTCGCGGAGTCCGAGACCAGCACGGTGCCCGGGCCGGCGGCGATCTTCGCGGGGAAGCGCAGCTCGGTGGCGGCGGGTTCCGGCGGCACGTAGGGGCCGTCGCCGCGGTGCAGGGTGCCCTTGGCGTCGTGCTCGGCGACGAGTTCGCGCAGCACGCTGCGCAGCGCGTCCACGTGGCCCTCACCGGCGGCGACGTGCACGAGGTAGCCCTCGGGGTCGACCACGGCCAGCGTCGGCCACGCCTTGACGGCGTAGTTCTGCCAGGTCGACAGCTCCGGGTCGTCGAGCACCGGGTGGTGCACCGAGTAGCGCTCGACGGCGGCGAGCAGCGCGTCCGGGTCGGCTTCGTGCTCGAACTTCGGCGAGTGCACCCCGACGGTGACGAGCTCGTCGGCGAACTCCTGCTCCAACGGGCGGAGTTCGTCGATGACGTGCAGGCAGTTGATGCAGCAGAACGTCCAGAAGTCCAGCAGCACGATCTTGCCGCGCAGGTCGGAGAGGAGGACCTCCCGGCCGCCGGTGTTCAGCCACTGCCGCCCGGTCAGCTCGGGCGCGCGGACGCGGGTGCGGAGGTGCGACGCGGTGCTCACGTGCGGAGTCAACAACAGTCCGCCGGGACGCTGTTCCCGCGTCCACATGGTGGGAGGCGGGTGCGGGTGGGGAATTCCGGGAGCTCCTGCGCGCTTGATCTCCGGTGCGCGGACCGCGCCGGGAGCGTTCGGGAGGAGAGGTTCACCGGGGCGCTGGGCCCGGGAATTGGAAAGCCCCGCGGTGCTGCCAGGTCGGGGGTCCGACAGCACCGCGGGGTCACCATCCATATCGGCGGCACCCCCGGCGTTGTTACACACCGACTCGTGTGTGATCCATGTCACGCGAATGTGGGTGGTGCCGGAACCACCCATGTCGGTGCCGGAACCGGTTTGACCAGCGCGGACGGTCACCGCGGCCGCGTTTCGCGGCGGCTCGCGACATCCGCGCCGGCGCGGAAACGGTCCGGCGGGGAAACGGTCGCGCAAGACCGCCCAGCGCGGGACGGCGCCGCGGGAACGGGCGCGAGATCACCCACCGCGGGACGGCGCCGCGGGAACGGGCGCGAGATCACCCACCGCGGGACGGCATCGCGGGAACGGCCCGGCGAGACGCCCCACCGCATGAACGGCCCGGCGAGGAACAGCCCGCCGCGGACACGACCACCACACGCCCCAGCGCGGACACGACCTAGCGCGGACAGCGCGGACACGACCCACCGCGGAACGACCCACCGCGGAACGACCTAGCGGCGGCCCGCCCGGTCGAGCTCGCGCAGCACCGTCTTGCGAGCCCGGTGGGCGCGCTCGTGCCGCGCGGCGGCCGCCGCCTCGCGCGGGGGCAGGTCGCGGGCGCGCCGCGCGGCCTCCCGGGCGGGGAGCTCGTCGAGCTCGGCGGACCTGCGGGCGGACCGGGCGGCGGGCGGGTTCGCGGCGAACTGCTCGCCCCGGCGGGACGCCGCCCGCTTGGCGCGCCGGGTCTCGCGGCGCTCGCGCGGTGACAGCTCCGCCCAGGCGTCCGCCGGCAGGTACCGCTCGGTGGTGCCGTCGTGGCGGGCCCGCGCCGAGCCCGACTCGGTCTGCCAGCGCTCGTCGGTCCACCGCTCCAGGTCCCGCTGCGCGCGGGTGCGCCGCCCCGGATGCCGGTAGCCGCCGCCGTGCCGCTCGTACCGCTGCGCGAGGAGCTGGCTCTTGCGCGCCGACCACTGCCCGGGAGCGCCGCCGTCGCCGGAGGCCTTCAGCTCCTCCTTCAACCGCTCCCGCAGCCCGGGGTCCGTGTAGTCGCGCTCGTAGTCCGCACTGCTCTTGCCCATGCCAGGTCGGCTACCCGCGCCCGCCGTCGCCACGCGCGGTTGCGCGCCCCGCCGGCCGGGGAACACCGCCGGGAAGGATCGGCGACTGGGGGATGACATGGGGATGGGGAGTGCGCGCGATGCCGAGGCGGACACCGGACCCGGGCCGTTCCGGTTACCGGGAGTCGTGCTCGGGATCGGGCTCGGCGGATTCGTCGACGGCTTCCTGCTGTACCGGCTGCTGCGCTGGCACCGCGCGCCGGGCGGGCCCGGTTCGGAGATGAACACGGCGCGGGACGCGGTGCTGCACGCGGCCTGCTGGCTCGCGGTGCTGGGCGGGCTGGCGCTGCTGCACTCGCGGGTCACCCGCAGGCGGCGCCGGGTGTGGGGTTCGCGGGTGCTGTGGGGCTGGGTCCTCGTCGGCTGGGGTTCGTTCGACCTGGTCGAGGGCGTGCTGGACCACCACCTGCTGGGCGTCCACCACGTCCGCGGCGGGCCCGGCCGGGCGTGGTGGGACCTGGGCTTCCTCGCCCTCGGCGCACTGCTGGTCGTGGCCGGATACCTGCTGCAGCGCGGCGGCGGCGCGCAAGGCGGTCGTGCACAGCGCGGCGGTGCGCAGAGCGGTGGTGCGCAGAGCGGCGGCGCGCAGCGCGGTGGTGACAGTGGTGTGCGTGGCAGTGGTGTGCAGCGCGGTCGTGCGCCAGGAAGTGGTGCGCAGCGCGGTGGCGCGTACGGAAACGGTGCGCGCGGCACTGGCACGCGGCGCGGCGGCACGCGGTGTGGTCGTGCGCGAGGCGGTCGTGCGCAGCGCGGTGGTGCGCAACGCGGCGGCACGCGGCGCGGCGGCGTGCGGTGCGGTGGTGCGCGCGGAAGTGGTGCGCGCGGCACCGGTGCGCAGCGCGACGGCGCGCAGGACGGCGCGCAGGGCGGTGGTGGTGCTCGATGAGCCACGACGTGCACGCGGCCGGTGCGCTGCCGTCCGTGCTCGCGCTGGTGCTGGTCGGTGCCGGGTACCTCCGGCTGGCCGGGCTGGCCCGCCGCCGCAATCCGGGGCGCGGCTGGTGCCGGTGGCGCACCGCCTGCTTCGCCACCGGTCTCGGGGTGCTGGCGGTGGCGCTGCTGCCGCCGGTCGCGAGCTTCGCGGGTGGGGACTTCCGCGGGAACGTGGTGCAGCACCTGCTGATCGGCATGTACGCCCCGCTCGGGCTGGCGCTGGGCGCCCCGGTGACGTTGCTGCTGCGCACCGCTCCGCCGTGGTTCGGCCGGCGGCTGACCGCGGTGCTGCGCAGCGGGCCGGTGCGGGTGCTGAACCGGCCCGAGGTCGCGCTGCTGCTGTCCGCGGGTGGTCTGGTGCTGCTGTACACGACCCCGCTGCACGAGGTGGGCGAGCACCCGGTCGGGCACTGGCTGCTGTTCGCGCACTTCCTGCTGGCCGGCTACCTGTTCGTGCACGTCATCGCTGGTCCGGACCCGGCGCCGGACCGGCCGCCGGTGCGCGTCCGGCTGGTGTTCCTGGGCTGCGCCATCGCGGTGCACGCGATCATCGCGCAGCTGATGTACGGCGGGTGGACGGCGGTGCAGGGTCCCGCCGTCGAGGTGCGCGGTGGCGCGGAGCTCTTGTACTACGCCGGGGACGTCGCCCAGCTCCTGCTCGCCGCCGTCCTGGTCGCGACCTGGCAGCCCGAGCGGACGCGCGCGCGGCGGGCGGCGTAGCGCGGTGGGGGGCCCGCCCCCCCCCGCCCGGGGCCCGCCCCCCGCACAGCGAGGGGGCAGAGGGGTGTAGGGCAGGGCCGCCCCCCCGCCCAGCCCGAGAAGGGCGG